>CAUYXS010000064.1:0-7211 GCA_963577205.1 Dehalococcoidia bacterium
CGTCCGGCGGGCAGCTCACGGATGATGGACACCTCCAGGTCGCCGTACAGCGTGAGTTGGAGGGTGCGAGGGATAGGCGTCGCCGACATGGCGAGGAGGTGGGGCTTAGGCTCTCCGCTGTCCGCCGCCTCAGGGCCGGAGCCCTTGCGGCGCAGTGCCGCGCGCTGGACGACGCCAAAGCGATGCTGCTCGTCGACCACGGCCAATGCCAGGCGGGGGAGGGCGACGTCGCCCTGGATGAGCGCGTGCGTGCCCACGATGATGTCCAACGAACCATCGAGGGCCCGCGCGTGCAGCTCCCTCTTGGCCTTGGCCCGGGTGCTTCCTGTCAGCAGGCCGACGTTGATGGGCCTGGGGTGTCCATCAACGTAGACCGAGAACCAGTTGTTCTCACGCACCGGGTGCGCGAGCCCGCCCAACAGCCGCTCGATGCTGAGGAAGTGCTGCTCGGCGAGCACCTCCGTAGGCGCCATCATTGCTCCCTGGTAGCCATCGGCGACCGCGGTGAGCAGCAGCGCCAGGGCCACCACCGTCTTACCCGAACCGACGTCCCCTTGGAGCAGCCTGCTCATCGGAGCGCCGCCACGAGAGATGTCGGCAAGCGCCTCGCCGAGCGCCAGCCGCTGGCCCTCGGTCAGATCGAACGGAAGCGAGCCAAGGAACGACGCCAGCACCTCCGGGCGAGGGCGCACAACGACACCTCGCGCCTCGCCGGCCGGCGACTGCCTGTGCGCACCGATGGCCAGCAACAGCGTCAGCAACTCGTCGAAAGCGAGGCGCCGGCGCGCTTCCTCCTTGGTGTCCTCGTTGTCGGGGTAGTGGGCTTGGAGGACGGCGTCCGCCAAAGGCATCAGCCCGTGCCGCTCACACACCCCATCGGGTAGCGGGTCGGGCAGTACAGCGCGTGCCTGGGCCACCTTGAGATCAGCCAGGGGACCAAAGGCAACGTCCAGCGCCTCGCGCACCATGCGGCGGATGGTCCGAGCGGGCAGCCCCTCCGTGGAGGGGTACACCGGCACGAGACGGCCAGTGTGTACCGACGCGGCTGTCTCAGGGTCTTCTAGTACCTCCCACTCTGGTGAATCCATCTGCTGGCGGCCGCTGAAGACGGTCACACGCCCGCTGAGCACTAGGCGGACCTCGCCGGTGGCCTCGCGTTCGGCGCGCTCCAGACCTCGCCGCAGCGTCGCGGCGAGCCACGGCTGGCCGAACCAGACGGCGCGCAGGTTGCCGGTCTCGTCGCCGACCACCGCCTCGGTTGCGCGAAGGCGCCCTCCTCGCCCCAGATGTATCTCACGAGCGCTCCACAGCCCGACGACGATGGTCTGCTCTTCGCCCGGTCGCACTTCGGCGACCGTCCGCCGCTTGGAGTAGTCCAGGTGCCGGTTGGGGAAAAGGAACACCAGATCGTGGACCGTCTCGACTCCAAGCTTCGCGAGCCGAAGAATGTGGGTTCGGGTGACGGATCGCAAGGCCGAGGCAGGCGAATCGAGCGTGGCGGGGGGTGCTGGCCGCGAGGGCGGTGCCAGCCCTGGTGGTGGCCTCCTTGCGGCTGCTCGACGAGACGGGGGCGACGCCGGTGCATAGGGGGCCAGCAGGTGCTCGACCTCCTCCGTCCAGCGCTGGCGCCGGGGCTCGTCCAGCGCACGGTATTCGACCGACAGCATCCCGCGGTCCTCGAGGCTTCGCACGGCAGGGTGCGCCGTGTCGCTCCGCATCGTCGCGAGAAACCGGTCGAGACCACCCTGAACCGCCTGGTCCTGGAAACCGTTAGCGGCCTCCATCGCCAGGATTTTGCGCAAGGCAATCAAGCGGCTTGTGTGGTTTGCTGCCGCCACGGCCCAAGCCTAGCGCAAGCCGGCTTCGAGGCGCACGTGGCAGCCGTCACTAGTCGCGGTTATTGATCTTTCGGTATACCGACCAGCCGGGCTAGGGGAACACACCCAAGACCCTGCGGGCCGCTACCGGTGCTAGTCGCCGAAGATGTCCTCCGAGAGCACCGCGCTCACAATGCAGTTGGGGACGTCGACCACTTGGCTGATCTTGAGGTCCACCGCCACGCTGCAGATGACGTAGGCCTGCTCGCGGCTAAACCCGCGTTCGCCCAGCAGGTCGATCATCTGGAGCAGCGCGTTCTGGCAGGCGAGGTTCAGGTCCTCGCTGGCGTTGGAGCCGTCAGCCCGGACCGGCATGCCCATCGTGGCGATGAAGCGCTCAGGGACAGCAAAGCGTGGATCGGTGAAGTACGTCGAGTGCGCCAGCCGAGGCCAGCGGATGTTGTGCCGCTCCGCCTCCCCCTTCAGGACGCGGAACCGGACGGCGACCGTCGCGTCCATCTCCACTGCCTGCAGGCACACTTCGCCGTCGCCCTGGGCAAAGTGTGCGTCGCCGGTGGAGTAGAGCGCGCCCTCGACGTTGACCGGCAGCAACAACCGCGACCCCTTGGTCATCTGCTTCACGTCCATATTCCCGCCATTCTCACGTGGCGGGATGGTCCGCAGACCCTCGCTAGCCATGGGCTCCGCGGACGGCACGGCACTTCCCCCGTCCGGCGGCATGGCCAGCCCACCCTCAGTCACCAGCACCGCCTCGCGACGCGTCCATTCGACAAGCTGCGCGCGCGACGGCGCCACGGCCGATACGCCCGCGAAAGGCGCGCCATGCACGCGCACCCCCGGCACTTGCTTGCTCGTCGCCCAGCCGTCGCGAAGCTCCCAGATCGCGAGGAACGGATCGTGGAAGTGGTCCCGCAGGTAGCCTCGTCCCGCCCGAATGCCGGTGAAGGCCCAGTCAGCCGGGACGATGTCAAGGAACTCAATCTCCAGCAGGTCTCCGGGGGTCGCTCCCTTCACATAGACCGGCCCGGTCAGCGGGTGTGCTCGCCGCGGGTCGGTGGTCTTCAGCGATTCGAGGGTGCTCGTGCGGGAGAGTTGGTTGTCGGCGGCGGAGCGCGTCTCGATGACGACCTCTTCGCCCTCGTCGACCTCAATGACTGGTTCGATATCCGGATGGAATCGGTTGTGCCCTTTGCTGGGCTCCTCAATCAGCGACTTGCTCCGGTCGATCTTGATCTCTTTCATCGCAACTCCTCCCTGGCGCGGCTCTCTTCCATGTTGGCAACCCAAGGCTAGCGCACGGGCGTGTCGCGCGTGAGTCGATCATCGACGGGGCTATGATGACACGCACGAGCCGAATCCAGCACACGGGAGCAGCCAATGCCACGCGTACCCATGATCACCGAGCGTGACGGCCTCGCCACTGAGCACCATGCAGCGTTCGACGCCATCGCCACAAGCCGTGGCGCCGTCCGTGGCCCCTTCGCAGCGCTGATGAACGCTCCCGCGCTGGCAGAGCGCGTAGCGCACGTCGGTACCTACGTGCGCTACCAATCGTCGCTGCCGGCGGACCTGCGCGAGCTGGCCATCATCGCCGTCGCCTCAGAGTTGGGCTGCGCTTTCGAAATGGTGGCTCACCATACGGCGGCAGCGGAGGTTGGTGTTCCAGAGACGACCATCACGCAGGTCGAAGCGCAGGCCCCGCTTACGGAGATGGAAGCAGGTGTGGCCTGCGTCGTCGCGTACGCCCGCGAGCTGCGCCGAAACAACCGCGTCAGCCAAGCGACCTTCGATGCAGCTCTCGGGCGCTTCGGCGTCGTGGGAGTCACGGAGTTGACCGCGACGCTCGGCTACTACGCAATGATCGCCAGCGTGCTCAACGCCTTTGAGGTTCTGCCGAGCTAGCTATAGCGGGTGGGCCAGGGACAGGCTGAAGCAGGTAGCCTAGAGCCCAGGAGGGTCATGCCGAGCGCGGGCTTGCCTGGTAGGCTTGCTGCGGCTTTAAGCCAAACTTTCCCTACGCGAGGCATAAAGTGCCTGATCCTTTGCGAGTCGGCCTGATCGGCGCGAACGCGAACGCTGGCTGGGCGGCACGGGCGCACCTGCCGGCACTGACGAACCATCCCGACGTTACGCTGGCCGCCGTCTGCACAACGCGCATGGAGTCCGCCGAGGAGGCTCGCGGGCGGTTCGGCGCTGAGCTGGCGTTCGACGATTGGCACGCGATGCTCGAGCGCAACGATGTCGCCGCCGTCTGCATATCCTTGCGCGTTCCGAACCATCTGGAGCCGACGCTGGCCGCGCTGGCCGCAGGAAAGCACGTCTACACCGAGTGGCCGCTCGGCCGTGGTACTGCCGAGGCCGAGGCGATGGCCGCCGCCGCAAAGCGGGCCGGGACCCACACGATGGTCGGCCTCCAGAGCCGTCGCTCGGCGGAGCTGGGCTATATACGCGAGGTCATCGCCACGGGCGGCATCGGAGAGCTGGTGTCGGTCAGCATGACGCAGTTCGTGAGCGGCCTAACTGAGCGCCCGTCGTCACGAACGTGGATGGGAGACCCATTAACAGGCGCCAACACGCTGACCATCTCTTTCGGCCACGCCCTCGATGGTGTGCTCACGACCGTCGGCGGGCTCGCCTGGGTCGAGGCACATATCAGCACCGAGGCGAAGGAGTGGCTTGAGACGGACACGGGGAAAATGGTCACGACTACTGCACCAGACAATGTGTCGATGGTCGGCCGCCTTCTCACGGGCCCGCTGCTCACCTGCCACGTAGAGTCGATGCCATGGCACGGCTCCGGCCATCGGATTGAGATCTACGGCCGCGAGGGCTCCATCGTACTGGAACAGCGTGGTGCGTCCGGCCCGCACACCGGCCGAGCCAAGGTGTTCAGAGCGGGGCGCAACGACACTGACCTAGCCGAGGTCACCATCGACGACGAGTCGTGGATTGCAGATGCCCAGTTGGCAGCAGCCGCGGTGAACGTCGCCAAGGCCTGGAAAGCCTTCGCAGGTGCCATAGCCTCGGACGCGGCGGTCGCCCCAACCTTCGCCGACGCCGTCGCTCACCATCGGCTGCTGGACGTGATCGCTTTCGCCTCGAAGACGGGCACGCGGCAAACCGTCAGCTAGTCGGACGGGACTATGCGCCCTGAGTCGAAATCCCTACCAGCTGCGTCGGAGCGCCCGGTCGCGCTTGTGGCAGCCGCCGCGCTCGCCTCGGCCTTGCCTCCAATGAATTCGGTTGTGCTCTTCGTTGCGCTCGTCCCCATTCGGGACGACTTCGGCATTAGCACGGCGACGGTCGCCTGGCTGGTGACCGGCTATCTCATCGCCAGCGCGGCGATGCAACCTGTCGGCGGACGCCTCGGCGATCTGTTCGGCCGCCGCCGTGTTTTCTTCGTAGGGTTGGCGCAAACGTTGGCCGCCTCGGCCCTAGCGATGACTGCGCCTAACTTCGAGCTGCTGCTGTTCTTCCGCATCAACCAGGCGGTTGCGGGCGGTCTCATCGTGCCCAACGCCATCGCCATGCTCCGTGCGCACGGTCCACCAGCGAGCCGGGGGCGCAGCTTTGGCTTTGTTTCGGCATCCATCGGCTGTGGAGTTGGCGTGGGTCCGGTGCTCAGCGGCGTTCTGATCGTGGCGCTAGGCTGGCGGTCTATCTTCGCTATTAGCTTCCCCCTTGTCGCCATCATATTGGTGCTGGCGCTGCGGGGTATGCCCGCGGCTCGTCCAGAGCGTGCCCGAGGTGGGCTCGACATCCTCAGCCCGTTCTTCATTTTCGGTGGACTGGCGTCAATGATGCTTACGGGGGGCTGGCTAGGGCGGGAGGGTGACGGCCGCTTCGCAGGCGCGGCGGTGTTCGGCGCTGGCATCCTCGCCTTCGGCGGGGCATTCGCATGGTGGCAGCGACGCTCGGAAAGTCCCTTGGTGCAGGCCGAGCTATTCGCACGAGGGCGTGCCTACCGGGTAGGCGCGATCGGCGCGGTGCTGATGTCAGTCTGCACGTTCACTGGGCTCGTGTATCTACCGCTGTACGTACAGGACATCCTTGGCAGCTCAGAGCGTGCCGCGGGTCTGTTGCTAGGCGTTCTCGCGTTCTTCAGCGTTGGGCTGGCCCCGCTGGTGGGGTTCCTCTCGGACCGCTTCGGCCGGCGACCTATGGCCATGGTCGGTGCTGTTATTTTCACCTTCGCGATGCTAATGACGAACGCGTTAGGCGCCTCGACACCCTGGTGGTATCTGGTTCTCATGATGTGCGCGTGGGGTCTCGGATCTGTCTTCCTGAACTCGCCCAACGAGACGGCGTCCATGGAGTCGGTTCCGGCTCGTCTGGCAGGGTCGGCGGCGGGCGCGTACTCGACTCTGCGATACGTCGGAGGCATCGTGGGGACGACCGTACTAGCGGGGGTCATCGGCGGCGGCGGGCTCAACGACCCGGGGAGGCTTCATGTGCTGACGGTCGTGCTCACGATTGCCGCCGCTGGCACTATTCTCACGTCTTCCCGACTCCACCGTTGGCCGCCAGACCAGCAGCGAGCCGGCAACGGCGCTGAGCCCGCCGCCGACGCGCCCTAGGCCCGGACATCCATCTAAGCAGCTGCCTCGTCGTGGAACTTCGCCAACCCCCCATACTCTGTCCACCCGGCCGTTGTGCCTAATCCGCGGACTCTCGTGCACTGTCGTAGAAGCCCGTAACATGCCCGTTGGGGGCAGACTGTGAGCGAAGCAGCCCACGGCGCTCCACCGCTGAATCAGGAAACGGCATAATGGCCTGGCGCGGAGGGATGGCAGAGTGGACGAATGCGGCGGTCTTGAAAACCGCTATACCCGCAAGGGTATCGTGGGTTCGAATCCCACTCCCTCCGCCATCTCCAGCCCATAACGGCCTGCTACACAGCATTTGATCCACCTGGTTTCAGACTATTTCCGGGGCTTGGGTCATCAGGTTTGACCGCCTTTTTGACCGCCATTTAGTCTGGCTCCTTTCGATTGGGGCCTGCCCCAACCTACCCTTCCGTACCCAGCACCTGCCGACCAAACACCCGTCTAGACCCCCTGGAAGGGGTGCTTCCGGCTGATGCAGCCACGGCACCGGCCTACCGCTACCAACCCCGGACGCTACGCATGGCGGCGACCTGCTGCCATCCCGGCGGCCTGCTACGGCTAGCATGCCACCGCCCGCGGGCCGGTTGAATGCAGGCGGGGGGTATATCTCTCATGCCATGACACTGGCGATTCTTTTTCAAAATTACTTTTGTAATACCGGGTAATACCTACGCTCCGATCGCAGAGCATCGTTGAAGTCATTCAGGCCATCCGGCGGGAACATCAGGCGGGTTCGCCGACCTTCGCTCCGAAACCGCTGGACCGC
>CAUYXS010000065.1:0-7128 GCA_963577205.1 Dehalococcoidia bacterium
CGCCCGCGACGATGGCGATGAAGACGATGACCCAGCCGTAGAAGAAGCGCGGACGTGCCGTCGGCGAGGTGATCATGTGCCGCTCGCATCCTACCAGCGACCCTACGGGAGTGGAGGCTTGGCGGACGCGCAAAGCTAGTACCCCCGTACGTGTTTCGAACCCAACCCTCCGAGGCATAGTTAAGCGTGTAACAGAGGATGTCATGAGGGAGGAAGCGCCGCCGTTCGAGTGCTAAGGTGCACGTGCCAAGTCCGATGTGGGGAGGCCATATGTTCGTTCGACTGGTCCGCTTCTCGTTAGGAGCGGGAAAGCACAAGGTTGCGCAGAATCTGGCTGGCAAACTCGTCCCTGCTATCAGTTTCGATGGCATGCGCTGGAGCTTGACGATGGAGAGCAGGCCTTGAATAGCGAAGCGGACTCCGCTCCATCGGGCTTCGAAGACGAAGAGGTCGTCTACCTCATGGAGGCGTTCGATCGCGCTGCCGCACCGGACGGCGGCGGATGGCGAACGACTGCGGACCTCAACGCGCTGGCGCAGGACCTCGCCGGGCGCTTCGGCACCCGCCATGACCCTGCGATGTTGAGCGCATGGCGCGACCGGTGGGTTGCCCGCGTCGCGGTGGGTGGGCGAGCCGAGGCAACCGTGCACTGGCTTAGCCCAGGCGTCCTTAAGGAAGAAGGCATCGAGATGCACTTGTACGGCAGCCTACGGGAGGTCGAGCGTGAGTTGCGGGTCGCCTTCCCCCCGCAACTGTTCGTCGGCGTGACCATCCGGCGCCTGCGCTGGTGGCAGATGATGCTCCTCACCGAGGATTTCCCTGCGTCGTGGGTTGACGTCGTCTATATGGCCGAGCGGTTCCTTGCTCGGCAGTTAACCGCGCAGCACGCTGGCACTCCGCTCTACTACGACGATCTCCGGGCCCAGCTGAGTTACGCCCCCTGGCGGGGCGGGGCCTACGAGAATGCCTACCTCAAGGCCATCAAGGAGGGCCAAATACCTGCGCTGCGCCTCAGGCAGTCACCGCAGAAGGCCCAACGTGCAGAATGGAGCACATTCGCCGTCAACCCTGCGTCGCTGCTGGTGGAGTTCGGCGCCGAGTGGCTCGGCGAACGGCCCTGGCGCCTGCTGAGCCAGGCGTTCGCCGAGGCGGCGCAGCGCGGGGACGACCGCCTCAGATGGCGCTTCGCACCGGGGGGCGACGAAGAGCGCGCCATCACCTTGGACTGGACGCTGCCCTCCGGCCTATCGCCGGGGGCGCAGTTGGCTCTCGACCCCTAACCAGCGCGACAGGGGCCCACCCTCCCACTCGATGGTAGGCAGTGGCTCGCCGTGCACTTTCTCGGCTGGCAGCCAGCCGAGAAAGTTGTGGGCTTGGGTTTGCGCCCTAGGCAGCGCATCTGCTATCAACGTCGTACATTCATCGATTTCTCGCACCGCCGCAGGCTCAGCCACCTTATGCTGAAAGCGAGCGCAACCCCGTGGCCAGCTCACGGACACTCGCAAGGCTGTCGACGGACTTCAGCAGTTGCTTCGCCGCCGCGAGGCCCTCCTTTGAGAAAGTGCCGCCGGCCAGCATTGTGAACTTCGCCTCCACTTCGGCATACGACACAGGGTCTCGGTCGGCACCGCGCGGGCCGGAGACCTCTCCGGTGAGGACCTCGCCTGACGATAGATGAATCGCCACCACGGCTACCTGCTCCGCAGGGAATCGCTTGGTGTACGCCGGGTTCTCTCGCACCGTGATGCGCGCGGCCAGCGCCCGCGCCGACGGGTCATCGATGGCCGGCTGGCGAAAGGCATCCGGCCCGGTGTGGCCCTGCACGGTGTTCGTTGCGATGGCGAAGGGGACCGAGAACTTGGCGGACAGAGAGTTCTGCGGGTCCTGCCTGCTGCACATCGCGGCGTTGGCGTTGCCGGTGACCGCCACCGACTGGATGGCGTCGGCGGAGATCTGCCTTCCGTTCAGCGCCAGCGTGAAAGCATCGAGCGGCGCGTGCGTGTAGCGGCAGGCGGCGTGTAGTTTGAAATAGTTGGTCGCTATCTCGTAATCGTCGCCCAAGCCGGCAGTCACGGAGGCGGGGTCGATGCCATGCCCCAGCAGCCATCCATAGACTTCGCCGAGCCCGTCGCGCGGACCGGTGAACCCGCTGGCAACCAGCTCAGCGACCAGCACGCCGGTGCGCCCGGCGAGGCCGGCGTAGACGTTCCTCACTGTCGCGCCTTCGATGGCGGTGAAGAAGGGTGTTGCTGCGTTAAGGCACGCGGCGACGTTGATTGCTTCTCGCGTCTGACGTGCGTCGAAGCCGCGCAGACGCGCGGCGCCAATGGCGGCGGCTATCGTCGCGATCGACCCGTGGGTGTGGAGCCCGTCGACAAAGCGAATCGAGCGTCCTAGGCGGACGTACGCGTCGTAGGCCAGGACCAGCGCCTCGACGAGCCTCCGCCCGCTGGTGTTCGTCTCTTCCGCCAGTGCCAGAATGGCAGGCAGCGTGTAGATGGCGGGGTGCCCGACAGGCGGGTGGCCCTCGTCCTGCTCCATCGCGGTGCCGGACGTGCCGTTGGCTAAGGCTGCGTCACCGGTCGTGGCATTCGGGAAACCGCGAGCCAGTATTGTCGCCGCGCCCTGGTTAGAGGCCAACGCGCGTGTTAACGCCACGTTCTCAGCCTCCGCGCTGCCTGCGAGGACGGCACCTACGGTATCGAGCACCACATACCGGGTGTGCTCGCGGATGTCCTCAGGCAGGTCCTCGTAGGTGGTCTCCGCGACGAACTCGGCCAGCGCGTCCAGGTAGTGGCGCTCAGTGGTTTGTGGTGAATTACGGATGGCCATGGCTCACTCCAAGGGGTTCCTCGCATTATTCGAGTGGGCGCCCTCGCCCGGCGCTTACGGGGTGCGCCCAGATGCTCATAGGGTTCGGCTACCGAACGCCGCCGGCATCCTCCACTCAATCGTAGCCAGGTTCCTTGAGGCGCTACCTGCCTCAGATGGCCTGACGTGCGTTTTCGTATTCCCTTGATTGCATGTCCAAGGGCTGTCCTGTTACGGCATGGGCCCAGGGAGTCAGCAATGCGAGCACCTCCTCTCGCCCGGGAGGCTCTATTTTGCTTCCGAACAGCAGAGCAACCCGAACTGTCCGACTCTTGAGAAAAGCTTGGCAGTTCGGGTTGCTCCCTAGCCCCGGACGGCAGCCGCCGCGTCAAAGAGATGGCGCTGGTAGAAGGCATCTATCTTCTGCCAGCCGTCAGCCGCCTGCTCAGGGCGATACTCCGGCCGTCCCCGACTGAAGAAGGAATGGCCTGCGCCGTCGTACCGATGGAACTCGTACTCTTTGCCCAGTCGCTTGAGCTCGGCCTCCGTCTTGTTGACCTGCTCGACGTCTGGGTTAGCGTCATCGTTGCCAAAGATGCCAAGCAAAGGGCACTTCAAATCAGACGTCATGTCGATGACCGCGGTAGGCTGGTTGGGCGTAAGCTCACCCGACACGATGACGTTCCCGCCCCAGCAGTCGGCCGCCGCGTCCACGTCCAACCGACCCCCGGCCATGTAAGCGACCCTCCCGCCGGAGCAGAAGCCGATGATACCGACGCGGCCGACCTCGAAGTCGCGCTCGCCGGAGCGGATGTAGTCCAGGCCGGCCTGGAGGTCGCCCAGCATGTCCTCGTCGCTGAGGCCACCCTGTCCTCGAATGTACGACATCCGCTCTTCGCGGGGCAGGTCTGGGATGCGCTCCTGGACGTTGGGGCAGATCGCGACGTAACCCTGGTGAGCGAAGCGGCGCGTCACCTCAAAGCTCTCCTCGTCCCAGCCGGGCATGTGGTGGGCGACGAGCACGGCGGGAAACGGGCCAGCGCCCTGCGGCCGCGCCACGTAGGCCCTAATGGGCAGCCCCCCGTGCCCTTGTAGTTGTATCGTCTCAGCCCCTTTGGCGCTCAGTGGATGTCTCCTGTTTCCTTGGGGAATGTGTGTCTGGCTTTCGGTGCGTCTCTGGAGAAACTTACACGACGGTCTGCTCCGGACGCTTGTGCCCCGTCACCGGCATGGCGAAGAGCACCGCGACGCCCAGGACCGGGAGTAGGCCCGCCCAGATCACCAAGATGAGGTCATAGTTGCCTTGCGTGTCGAACACCAGGGTCGCCGCCAAGGGTCCAAGTGCGTTGCTCAGCATCTGGAAGGGGGTGACAAACCCGCGAATCATCCCAAACGATGCGCGGCCAAAGTAGTTGGCGAAGATCAGGTTTTGCAACAGCAGCGCACCCGCGAAGAAGAAGCCGTGCACAAGTGCAAAGACGACGCCCATACCGAACGATTCGACCAGCGAGAGCACAATGGTGCCAGCGCCCATGCCGAAGAGCGCCACAGCCATCAAGTAGCGCGTCGGCACTCGGTCTGCCAGGAACCCCCATAGCACCGTGGTCGGGATGCCGATGTAGGACCAAATGCTGACCAGGCTCACACCTTGCAGGTCCGACAACCCACGGTCGGTCAGCAGCGGGAACATGTTGAAGTTGATCCCGGCATTGGTGAACGTGGAGAGGCTAACGACCACGAGCAGGAGGTAAAAAGCCCGCGTGCGTAGCGCTTGGCCCAGCGTGAACGAGACCTCGCTATCAGCCTGGTCTGGCGCGGGCTTGGGCACCGCTTCGCCGCCCTCCGCTGTGGCTTCTTCGATCTCGCGCAGGTCGCCGTCGGGCAGTAAACCCATATCCTCGGGACGCCGGCGAAGCCAACCGGCAACGGGGACCAGCGTCATCGCCCATACCAGCAGGCCCAACGAAAAGATGGCGCTCCGCCAGCCGAAGCTGCTCACCATGGCCTGCGCATAGAACGGCATCACGCCCGCACCGGCCCGCTGGCCAATGGCCGGTATAGCCGACGCTCGGCCTCGCTTGCGGTAGAACCACTTGGAGACGACGATGTTAGCGGCGAGACTCAGCACACCCTGGAGGATGAGTCGAGTGCTGATGAGGAGGAGATAGAACTGCCACAGCGTGGTGATGGAGCTCATCGCCATCATCAGCCCGCCCATGAGCAGAAACCCCGTAAATACGACCCATCGCGCGCCCACCCGGTCGATGACCGGTCCTATGATCAGTGCGGTGAGGCCGCCAAGGACAGTTCCAATGCTTGATGCGCCGATGAATGCAGAGCGAGACCAGCCAAACTCCGTGGTGACCGGCTTCACCAGGACACTGAGCACTTGGTTCTGCTGCGTCGTCGAGGCGATTCGAGCCACGGCGATGACCCCTACGACAATCCAGCCGTAGAAGAAACGGGGCTTGCGGCGGAGCTGGTCGGCGTCGACAGAACGAGACGTGTGATCCCTCACGTGTGATCCCTCATGGTCTTAATCGGGGGAGAAGAAAGGATGGCAACCTCAGCCACGTAGGCCGGGGTCGATGATTGGACACGGACACTAGCCAAGAGACTATACGCGAATGGCAGCGCAGCCTTGCTGGTTAGCGCAGCATTGCCAGGAGGCCGATGGGCTAGCTGACCTTGATCAGGTACTTGTCGGGGTCGCGAATGTAACGGTGGATTTTATCGTCCCAGTCGATCCGGGGGACCATGAACGTGGCACTCGGAAAGTGCCATTCCTCATACGACGGGACGATACCGGCCACGCCTAGATTCATAAGTCTACTAGCCGGCCGCCGCGGCCCGCACGACATAGACCGGATCCGACTGACGACCGGGGCTCTGGTCGAAGAACTGCGGCTCCGCCCATCCACCGGCCGCCGCAAAGTACCCCGCGATCAGTTCTGCGCGCCGGCGAGGATCAGGGAGCGACTGCCAGACCGCGACGGCTTTGGTTGGGAAGAGACGCTTGGAGAAGATCACGTGGAAAACCCCACCCTGCCTCAGTACGCGGCTCACTTCCCGGAACACTTCGATAGGGCGTACGAGGTACTGGATGGAGACGGTGACGATGGCGGCGTCGAAGGCGTTGGATTCCAGTGGCAGGACGGGGTTCGAGTTCAGGTCGTGAACGATGCGGGTACCCAACTGTGGGTTCTCGGCGAGCTCGATGCCGTTCATGCCCAACCCGGCGACACGCGCCGGGGCGACGGAGGCAGGCAGGTGGGAGCGCCAGCTGCTCATGAGATCGAGCACGGCGGCATCGGCGGGAAGCGCCTGACCTAGGTAGGTCGTGACCGCCTCGATAGCTGGTCCGTCGATGTGTACGACTAGGCGTGGAGCCTCGTAGAAGGCGGCGTCGGCCAACTCGTCTTGGCGGCGAAAGAGTTCAGGCGGGAATGAGGCTGACGACGGCTGCATCGCCGGAATCTTAGCCGACCCGCTGCTAGAGAGGACACGTGATTGGCGTGAGACGAAGCGGCGATGGATGCGCTTGGGCCCGTGCTAAGCTCGCCATCGACGAAGGCCACAAGCGAAGCTGACCAGTGGAGCAGGCTATGCAAACGGAAAGCAACGTAGTCCCCGGGCATGAGCAAGGCTCGACGCCCTACGAGCGGGCGACGACCGGGTTCAAGAACTACTGGTACCCGCTGTGCGGGTCGCGCGAGGTGGGTCGGCGTCCACGCAGGCTCGTCATCTGTGGCGAGCCCGTCGCAGTCGTGCGCGTCAAGGCCAAGGTTCACGCGATGATCGACGAGTGCCCGCACCGCGGCGCTCGGATGTCCTTCGGCAAGTTCGAATTCCCTGGCACCGGGGCTATCTCCTGCCGCTTCCACGGTTGGACGTTCGATTTGGAAGGGAACGGAGCGTGTGTCGCGGCACTCACTGATGGCCCTGACTCGCCGGTTGTCGGTAAGATTCGGCTCCGGTTATTCCCCATCGAAGAGCGCAAAGGCATCGTCTGGATATGGATGGGCAAGGCCACGCCGGTTCCCCTCGAGGATGACGTGCCGCGGCTGCTCCTGGGCGATGGCACTCTCGTGCACTATCGCTGGAAGGTGGTCAAGGGCAATTGGCGTTACCACGCCGAGGGTGGCCTGGGCAACCACGCGATGATGCTGCACCGCGACGCCATCGGCCGGCTGTTCCACAAGCAATTCAGCGTCAGCGGCGTCCGTGAGGCCCACAACGAGCTGCGCGAGGACCCTGACGACGGCGTCTACCTGGTGTCGAACCAGCAGTCGGGGGCAGCGCCAGGCGTGTTCGACT
>CAUYXS010000066.1:0-7036 GCA_963577205.1 Dehalococcoidia bacterium
GAGGACCTGGGCTGGAACAGGAGCACGGTGGCCGCCTCGGTCACCGTGGGCGCCCTAATGGGCGCGTTCGCCCAGCCCATCGCGGGATATCTGGCCGATAGGCATGGGCCTCGGGTTATCGTCTCGCTTGGGCTTGTGGTGCTCGCCGGCGCCTTCCTACTGCTCTCTTCCATGGCGGATGTCTGGCACATCTTCATGGGCTATGCGCTAGCGCGCGGTGTGTCCCAAGCAGCGCTGACGGGTGTCGTTGCGCGGACCACCGCCGTCAACTGGTTCAGGCGCATGCGCGGCCGCGCGCTGGGCTTCACGTCCATGGCACCCGCCCTTGGGTCCGGGCTGGTCGTGCTCGCCGGGCAGGGACTCTTGAGTGCCGGCGTGGGCTGGCGGATGGTGTTCGTCATCCTTGCGGTGGCATCGGCATCGCTGTTCGTGCCCGCGGCTCTCATCCTCAGGCGAAGGCCGGAGGACATGGGCCTACTGCCGGATGGAGACACGGCTCCCGCCTTGACGGCCGACGGCCAACCGACCGGCGGCGCTCCAGAACGATCCTGGACTCTCGGCGAGGCACGGCGTACGCAGGCCCTTTGGCTCATCACCTATGCAATGGCCGCTGGGTCGATGAGCAACGGCGCGGTCACGTTTCAAATCGTCGTCTACTACAGCGAACAGGGAATATCGGATGGGGTCGCCGGTATCGCACTGTCGGCATATTCGTTCGCTGGTGCTGCCGCGGCGGTGACGTGGGGGTTCCTGACCGAGCGCTTCTCGGAGCGGCGGCTGGCGTTCGCAGCATTCGCGGCCGGCGGGCTCGTGGCCCTCGGCTTTGCGTGGGTGACCGCCGCGGCCTCTGGCATCGTGTTGGCGGCCTTGTTCGGCCTCACGGTGCGTGGTGAAGGGTCGTTACTCAATCTCATGCTCGCGTCCTACTTCGGCCGCGGGTCTTTCGGGACCATCTCGGGGTTCGTGTCGCCGTTCCAGTTTGCGGGGCTCGGCCTGGGCCCGACGCTGGGAGCGCTGCTCATCGAGATGACTGGGTCGTTCGACGCCCTCTTCATCGTGGCGTGCGGCCTCTTCTTCTCGGCAGCACTGGCGATTCTTTTGGCCAGACGCCCGATCCCTATCGCGCGGCTCGATGCCATCGCTCCTTAGCTGACTGCATCCAAGGAGCGACATAGCGTGCCGCCGCCCATGGCGGTACCGCCTGCCACCGCAACTTGCCGTGCACCGAACAGGCCTGTACGGTGCGGGCGACACGCGGCCCAGTGGCTCAAGGCCCAAGGGACGCGCGTTCTGGAGGCATAGCATGGCGCTAACGAAAGAGGGTCTGGTTCACGTTCCAGGGTTGTCTAGCCGCTGGGTGCGGCTCGGCAACGGAGCCCTCGCCCACTACATGACGGCTGGTGAGACAGGGCCCGCTGTCATTCTGCTGCACGGCGGGATCCAGGGGTCATCCGGCTCGGCCGGCTGGCGTTTCATGGCTCCGTTTCTCGGCCAGAACGGCTTCCGTGTCTACGCGCCTGACCAACCAGGCTTCGGTCACGCTGACACCGGCCCGGCGTACGCTCCCGTCTACGGCACGATCAGTCACTCAGATTTCGTGAACGACTTCGCCACCGCCGTGGGCCTCGACAAGTTCTTCTTGGCAGGCAATTCTATGGGTGCCGACAACACGATCCAGTACGTGCTGGACCACCCCGAGCGCGTTGATAGCTTCATCCTCATCGCAACGATGAAGGTGGGCGACAACGTCCCAGACGACAAGCAGGTGGGGCCGAAACTGACCGACATGGCACAGTTCGATGGGACGCCCAAGTCGATGGGTGACATGATTTCACCCATCATGTACCGCCCGAGCGACGTCCCTCAGGAACTGTTGGAAATGCGGACCGAGGCCGCGAATCGACAGAGGGTCTCCTACGATTCCGGGCGCGAGGGGCGTGAACTGCTCCGCAAGGACCCGGTCCTGAACGCTCGGTTCTCCACGAAGGACCGCTTCAACAAGACTGCAGTGCCCGGCATCTACCTATACGGCAAGGACGATGTGATCTCGCCGGTGGAGAACGGCTACAACCAGGAAGACACTCTGCCGAACATTCAGTTCTTCTTCCCCGAAGAGTGCGGGCACCAGGGACAAACCGACCAGCCCGATATGTTCAACCAGGTTTTCTTGGAGTTCTTCAGGGACGGCAAGGTCAGCCGAAAGACAGCAGACTGGGCTGGCGTCTCCAATCGCCGGCCCGAGATCGAGCGATTCGTGGAGCAGGCGCGGTAACCAAGGAGGGGTAATTATGGCACTGGAGCTACACGTTGGCGCGCCGACAAGCGCGAACATCAGGGGACAGGTCGAGTTCGTCCAGCAAGCCGAGGCCACTGGCTTCGCGGGCGTGGGCATCGCTGATCACCTGGAGCACGGACACGACGCCTACATCACACTGGCCCAGGCTGCGGCGGCCACCAGCAAGATTCAGCTCTACCCCAGCGTCACCAACCCTGTCACGCGGCACGCCTTC
This sequence comes from Dehalococcoidia bacterium, assembly GCA_963577205.1. Classification (GTDB taxonomy): domain Bacteria; phylum Chloroflexota; class Dehalococcoidia; order Lucifugimonadales; family Australimonadaceae; genus CAUYXS01. Next base: position 2,511 of record CAUYXS010000066.1, read on the forward strand.
ACGCTCGCCGCGCTGGCCAACTCGTTGAACGAGCTGGCGCCAGGCCGTTTCAAGCTGGGCATCGGCACGGGTGATTCGTCGGTGGCCAACATCGGCGTGAAGCCGGCGACAGTGGCACGCTTCCGCGAGGTGCTCGGTGAGATCAGGGCTCTGCTCCAGGGCGAGTCTGTCACATTTGGAACGAACTCCGATTCCCACATCCAGGACCCAACATCGCCACCGCCGCCCATCATGGTGACGGCGAGCGGTCCGCGGGCGCTTCAGGTCGCTGGCGAGTTCGGCGACGAAGCGATGCTGCTGGGCGGGCTGACTGAGGCCGTTCGCGCGCAGGCGTGGTCGCACGTCGCAACGGGCGCAGCGAAGCAAGGGCGCGACGCGGGAGCCATTAACCTCACGCAGGTAACCTCGGTCTCCATGGACGACGACGCAGTCGCCGCGCGGGCCCGCGTTTGGCCTGCGGTCTTCTCGTGGATCAGCATGGGCTTCTTCAACGACGCTCTGGCCGTTCTTGGAATCGATGTGTCTGGCCTCAGCAAACCAGATGACGCCAGCCCTGATCTCGTCGAACGACTGTGCGGCGAATTCGCCGTGGCGGGCACCCCTTCGCAGGTCGTGGATCGCTTCCATGCCCTTGGCGGCGATGGGGTCGAGCGTGCTTACATCCTGGCGTTCGGCGGCGGAGACTCGCGCGAGCGCATCATGGAACTGCTGGCCAAGGAAGTTATCGGCTAGGAAGAGGGTGGGAGATGTCGGGCTAGGTAGGTATAGATGGGGTACGGCCGGTGAATATCGGTTTGGGGTAAGGGCTTCGAAACCTACGCATGCTCTAGCAGAATGAAGTTATTGCTCAAGTGTGGCCAGTCGATGCCTGCCGCTTTGATCACGCGTGGTAGCAACTCAAGGCTCACTGGCGACGTGTAGTGGAGGGCGCGCCAGACAGGGCCGCCGACCACGGCTGGGTCGCGCTGCTGCAGTATGGGCAGGCGACGTACGAGATTGACGACCTCGACTGCGACCTCCATTCTCGCGTAGCCGCGATTCCGCTCCACGGCTCGGACGCGCAAGCCTGCCTCGGCGGCAATCGCCGCATACTCGTCTGGCGAGCGGTAGGCGACGGGGTAGTCGCCGGTCTTTATCTCGACCCCGCTGCGTCCACCCGTTTCTCGCAAGATGATCTTGCCCTCGGGTACGAACCTCGCCACGCGAGCGAGGAGTTTCACGGCATCGTCGCGGTTGAGGTACATGAGCATTCCGCCGAAGAACGCCCCTTGGAATTTGCCCTCGATCGGCGCGGTAAGGCAGTCGCCCTCGATGAGGTCGACGTTCCTCATGTTCCGCAGACGCTCGCGAGCGTCCGCCATCATTTTGGCGCTCTGCTCGATGCCCACGACCCTCCGGTAGCGCTGGGCGAAGAGCTCTGTCCACGCGCCGCTTCCGCAGCCAAGGTCCAGTACCGCGGATTCGCTGCCGAGGTCTGCGAACCAACGATCGACCACTTCGCGTTCAAGGGCGAATCGATCGTCCAAGCAACTTTGCGGCAAGCCTTGCTCATGCGCCATGTACGAGGCCGCAGCTGCGGTGCCGGCAGTGCGGTCCCAGTACCGGCGTACCGCTTCATAGTCTAGGTCTAAGCGTTCGTTCTTCGAACCCACGTTCCCTCCGGGTGCTACCCTGCGCAGCAGACTCTATACCGCTAGGCTTTACTCTCAGTTACTCCTACCGTGGAGGCCTCTGTAATTCAAGCCCAATCCGGCCATGCCGGGGTTTGGACGGTGCCCAATAAGCTCCTTCTACGAACGCGCCGGCAGCAAGCGGTCGCGACGCCCAATCATTGGTTACCTGTTCGATCTTGCGAACCTGACAACGCTCGCGGGTCTCCTCAGCAGCATCTTCGCGATCACGGCTGCGTTGCGGGGCGATTTCGATGCGGCGGCGATAGGACTCGTCCTCGCGTTTTTCTTCGACGGCCTCGACGGCCCCGTGGCCAAACGACTCACCGGTCGGACAGATGACGATCGGGCCTTCGGCGCCAACCTCGATTCGCTTGTAGACATGGCCGGCGCTGGAGTGACGCTCGCCGTGGTGCTGCTGGCGTACGGTGAATTTGAGTTTGTGTTTGTGCCAGGCGCGATGGCTATCGCAGGCGCCACTGCGCTAAGGCTCAGCTACTTCAACGTTCATGGACTAGCTGAGGGCACGACGCACTACGTGGGCCTACCTACTGACCAATCAATCATCGTGTTCGCAGCGGTCATGCTATTGGACGGCCCGCTGGCCCGAGGGCCTTTTCAGGTTGTTTTGTACGGCACGGCTATTGTTTTGGTCGCGCTGATGGTTAGCTCGCTGCGCATACCTAAGCTCATGGGGGCGAGATTCTTGGCCCTGAATGGCTTCGCGTTGCTGGTCGCGGCTCTGCATGCTGCGCGCCTGATCGCTTGATCGTCGGCGCCCGATCCGCGCTCCATCAGGTCTCGCCTGGCTGACGGCCACGTGCAGCAGGTCAACGGACGTTGGCGGGCTGTCGATGACCATGGCGGACTGCTCGCAAGAACTGTCGGCAACTTCTGCTTCCCTGCCGGCGTTGGTAGCTGGTGGGTGGGAGCTGTCGGGTTAGGTAGGTATAGATGGGGTAAGGCTTGTGAGTATTGGTTTGGGGTTGTGGTTTACCCGTGCCAATCTGATTTGAGTAAAAAGGACTCCCGCACATGAGCTTCAGGCAACGCCGTCAGACCATCCGACTTGTTGATCGCTCCCAGAGGGTCTGCCCATCGAGGACGTGGAGTGACTGCACACGCAGGGCTTCAACGGGCGCTCCGAGGTTCACCCAACTCTGCCCCGTGGTTCCAGGGGGTCTGGGTAGTGTTCGGTAAGCAGGTGGTAGGTAAGCCCTAGAGTGGCATAACCCGGTCGGTGAATGGCTGCCGATGATGGGGACAGCACGGATTTCCTCGGCCACGCCTTTGAAGTTATGGGCGGCGTCATAGCCCCTGTCGGCGAGCACCCACTTAGGCCGAAACCAACCGAACCGTCGCTGCGTTGGGTCTAGTCCTGTTGTGGCCTGCTAGTGTGTCTACCACCGGATCTCAGCCGACAACCAGGCATGGATTGAATGGAGGATATGCACTCGACGTCGAGATTTGCGGGATGGGTGCCGTTCTATTACGGCTGGGTGGTCGTGGGTGCGGTCGGGCTCACGTTAGGTGCGGCCACCGCCGTCTCCGGGGCCGTGTTTAGCCTTTTTGTCGAGCCGTGGAGCGATGAGTTCGGCTGGTCGCGAACGGCCATCGTGGGCGCGTTCAGTTTCGCGACCGCGCTCGCCGCCGTCGCGGGGCCAGTGGTCGGACGGGCCGCGGACCGCATCAGCGGTCGCTTTATGCTCGGCGGCGGCGCACTGCTGATCGGGGGCTCGCTGGTCTCACTGGTCTTTGTCACGAGGTTGGCACTCTTTTACCTGGCGTTCGCCGTGGCCCGCGTGGCCATGCAGAACATGCAGAATCTGGCATCCCCCACCGTCGTGGCGAATTGGTTCGTTCGGCGGAGAGGGTTGGCGACAGCGGTGATGTTGAACGGCAACAACCTGGGCATGGGGCTGTGGCCGCTGCTGGTGGGCGCCGTACTCACCACCCATGGATGGCGAATGGCGATCCTGGCGGTTGGCGCCTCCGTGAGCGTTCTGGCGATCGTGCCTTTGGTGCTGATCGTGGCTCGACGGCCGGAGCACATCGGTTTGCAACCAGACGGTAGCCGGACAGTCATGCATGAGCTGGATGGGGAATCGAGCCTCCTCATCGAGCATCAGTTGACGGTGCGTCAGGCGGTCCGGACGAAGGCCTTCTGGCTGTTGATGGTGGCTCATGCCGCCACCATGCTCGTGGGAGGTGGCAGCGGTGTGCACAGGGTTCCTTTCTTCGTTGGTGAAGGGCTCGCAGGCATCTGGGTGGGGCCGATGCTCCTGGTCTGGGCCATTGGCTTATCGATCGGTGGGCTCGCCGCTGCGTGGAGCGCCCAGTACGTACCAAATCGGCGGGTGATCGGGTCGTTCATGGCGGGTGCCGGGATCACGATGTTGCTTATTCTGCGTGTTCCGGCCGACGGTACGGTGCTGCTCTTCGCGCTGGTGGATGGAGTTTTCAGCGGGGGCATGTTCGCGATGATTCCAGTGATCTACGCTGACTATTACGGTCGAGATTCCGTCGGCGCAATCCGCGGTTGGACGCACCCCATTGTGATGATGGCCAACGCCGCTGGGCCCTTGTACGGCGGCGTGATCTTCGACGCGCTCGACTCATATACCTGGGTGTTCGTGAGCTTCGCCGCTGTGCTCATCGGCGGCTCGGCCGCTGCGTGGTTCGCGGCCTCCCCTAAGGGGGGAGGGCGGCCAATCGGCGGGCGCGCCACTACGTCGTAGCCATGTACCGCCCGTCCGTACTTGCGTAGGCGGAAGTACGTCATGTCTCTGTTGCAGTAGGCAACGGCGTCCTGAGGGTTGAGGCTGATGGCCTGCTAAATGGCCTGCGTGTTGGCTA
>CAUYXS010000067.1:0-7032 GCA_963577205.1 Dehalococcoidia bacterium
ATCCACAGCGTTGTTGCTGATACCAGGCACGAGCAACTGAACAGCCGCCAAAGCCGCCGCGGCGTTCTCCTGTTGGTGCCTGCCCAGCAGCGCCACCCGGCCGTGCCATTCGCCTGCCGGCGTCCGCACCGTGAGCGCCTGTCCCGAGAGGTCATGGTCGCCGCCGCTCCAGGTGACATGCTCACCCAAGCGATGCACCGTCGCCCCGACGTCGTGGGCCTTCGCGTCGATGATCGCCTGCGCGGAGGCCGGCTGCGGCGCCGATACAACCATGGCCCCAGGCTTGATGATGCCAGCCTTCTCGGCGGCGATCTCCTCGATGGTCGCGCCCAGTATCGCCGTGTGATCGAGGCTCAGCGACGTGATCACTGCAACGTCCCCGTCGGCGACATTCGTGCAGTCCAGCCGTCCACCCAATCCAACCTCCAGTACCTGAACATCGACGCTTGCGGTGGCGAAGACGTGAAAGGCCATGGCAGTGAGGACTTCGAACGTCGCCGGCCTGTCGCCCGAGCCTTCCGCGCCCATGGCTTCGACGTGCGGCCACACCGCCTGGAGGGCTACGGCGAAGCGCTCTTCGTCAATCGGCGCACCGTCCAGCCGGATGCGCTCGCGGAACGCATGGAGGTGGGGCGAAGTGAACATGCCGACGCGCAGTCCTGCCGCAGTAAGTACGCTGGCTGCCATGGCGGCGACGGAGCCTTTACCTTTCGTTCCGGCGATGTGGAGGACTGGGGCGGAGCGCTGGGGGTCACCCATACGTGTCACCAACTCGCGCATCCGCGAAAGGTCGAACTTGGTGATCTGAGACGCACCCCCGCTCAGGCGCTCGAAGTCAGCCAAGCTCAGAAGGCGTCTCAGCGCCTCCTCGTAGTTCAGGGCGACCGAGGGTGCGGCGTCGGAAGGCGTCGTCATCGTACCGAGCGTACCAGAGGTCCGCTCTACCGCCTAGTGGCCGTCCCCCGCCCCCAGCACCTCGGGCGCGTGGCGGCGCGTGATCAGGTATATCGCTCCGATGCCATCTCCGGTCGCACCTTCGGCCGCCGCCGACAATACGAGCCAACCCCTGCTGGCAGTACCTCCGCTACCGGGGGCCGTGGCCAGTACCGACTAGAACACAAAATCTTGAGATATCCCTCTTGGGAGGAGCCGGGGGCCCTCCGTATAATAGCCACCCATTCCGAGGTTCGAGCCCTAGCAGTCATGCCCTTTACCCACCTGCACGTCCACACCGAATTCAGCATGCTCGACGGCATCAGCCATATCGATGGGCTGGTATCCCATGCCAAGGAACTTGGCATGGACGCGCTGGGGCTCACCGACCACGGAGGCATGTACGGTGCCATCGATTTCTACACCGCCTGCCGTGACGCGGGCATCAAGCCAATCATTGGCTCCGAATTGTATGTCGCGCGCGGATCCAGGCACGGCCGCGGGGCCGCCGACAAACTCCCAGCGCACCTGACCGTGCTCGCGCAGAACGCCGCTGGCTACCGCAACCTAGTCAAACTCGTCACGAAGGCGAACCTCGAGGGCTTCTACTACAAGCCCCGCGTCGACCAAGAGCTGCTGACCGCGCACGCCGAGGGGCTCATCGTGCTGTCGGGGTGCCCTTCCTCCGAGATATCCCGGCTCATCATCGACGGCAACCTCGGCGAGGCCGAGGAGCTAGCACGAACTTATAAGGGAACCTTTCCGCAGTTCTACATGGAACTGCAGCGCCACGAAGGCCTCGACTTCCTTGATCGGCTCAACGAAGGCCTACTCACCGTCGCCGAGCGCGCCGACATTCCCATCGTCGCCACCAACGACCTGCATTACGTCTACAAGCAGGACGCACCGCTCCAGGATGTGATGGTCTGCATTCAGACCAACACCAACGTCAACGACGACTCCCGCATGAAGATGTCCGACGATTCTTATTACCTCCGGAGCCCGGAAGAGATGGCCTACCTCTTCTCGGACTACCCCGAGGCCCTCGCGAGCACCGAACGTATCGCGGAGTCTGTGGACATGGAGCTGGATTTCTCCACGCTCCACCTGCCCGAGTACCCGGTGGCGGAGGGCGACGACGCCGACGGGTACCTACGCAAGCTCGCCTGGCAGGGCTTCGACGAGCGCTACGGCGAGCCGACCGAAGAACAACGCGCCCGCCTTCAGTACGAACTGGACGTCATCACGAAGACGCGCTACCCCAATTACTTCCTCGTGGTCTGGGACATCGCCGACTTCGCTCGGCGCACCGGCATCGTATTCGGGGTGCGGGGCAGCGCCGCCTCGTCACTTGTCCTTTACTGCCTCTGGGTCACCGACATAGACCCACTCCAATACCGTCTGGTCTTCGAGCGCTTCCTGAACATCGAGCGCAAAGAGATGCCGGACATTGACATGGACTTCCAAGATGACCGGCGCGACGAGGCCATCCGCTACGTCATGGACAAGTACGGCGAGGAGCACGTCGCCCAGATCATCACCTTTGGGACGCTGGGAGCCAAGGCGGTGATCCGGGACGTGGGGCGGGCGTTGGGGCTTCCCTACGGCGAAGTCGATCGCATTGCCCGGCTCATCCCAACCCGAGTGGGTATGACACTCAAGCAGGCCTTCGCAGAGTCGCCTGAGATGCAGGAGCTATTCGAAGGGGACGAGACGCTGCGCCGGTTCATCACCACCGCGCAGGGGCTCGAGGGCACGGTGCGCAACGCAAGCACCCACGCCGCTGGCGTCGTCATATCCTCTGGCCCGCTCACCGACCACGTGCCGCTCCAGCGCCCGACGAAGGGCGACGAGCAGGGCATCGCGATGACTCAGTACGCCATGGAGCCCGTCGCCAAGCTCGGGCTGCTGAAGATGGATTTCCTGGGCCTCATCAATTACACGATCCTGAGTAAGACCATCGAATTGGTGCGAAGCCGCCATGGGCGCGAGATCGCGCTTCGCGACCTGCCCCTCGACGATCCGCTGACCTTCGACCTGTTGGGCTCCGGCGAGACGACCGCCATTTTCCAGTTGGAATCGCCGGGGATGCGGCGGTACATCAAGGAGCTTAAGCCGTCGAGCCTCGCGGAGCTGGCGGCGATGGTCGCCCTCTACCGCCCCGGCCCTATGGAGCACATCCCTCGCTACATCGACGCCAAGTTCGGCCGGGTCCCGATTCGCTATCCGCACCCGGCCCTTCAGGAGATCCTAGAGGAGACCTACGGCGTCATCGTCTACCAAGACCAGGTGCTGCACATCCTGCGGGCCTTCGCTGGTTACTCGCTGGGCGAGGGCGATATCGTCCGCAAGGCCATGGGCAAGAAGATCGCCTCGCTGATGGAGGCGGAACGGGAGAAGTTCGTGGCTGGCGCCCGCGAGAAAGGGTACGGAGCCGAGATAGCCGGCGACATCTTCGACCTGATAGAGCCTTTCGCCGGCTACGCCTTCAACAAGGCGCACAGTGTCAGCTATGCGGTGGTCGCCTACTGGACCGGCTACTTCAAAGCGAACTACGCCATCGAGTTCATGGCCTGCGCGTTGAACGCGTATTCCGGCAGCAGCGACCGCGTCGCAGCCATGATCGCCGAGTGTCGCAGGATTGGTATCGAAGTCGTCGCGCCCAACGTCAGCCACAGCGCGGCCGCCTTCAGCGTCGGTCCGGCATCGGACTCGGGCCAGCGCATCCTCTTCGGCCTCGCCGCCGTCAAGAACGTGGGCGAAGCCGCCGTCGCCGACCTCGTAACCGAGCGTGAGGCTAATGGCGCGTTCACCAGCATCGAAGACTTCGCGCGCAGGGCCGGGGCCGGTGTCGCAAACCGGCGAGTGCTCGAGAGCCTGGTCAAGGTGGGCGCCCTCGACGACCTCGGCCGGCGAGGCCAGCTGCTGGCCAGTGTCGATAGCCTGGTGCACCTGGTCCAGCGCGAAGCGCAACTCAAGGACTCGGGCCAGTCGACCATGTTCAACATGTTCGGCGAGTCGGTGCCTGCACCGCTCATCGGCGTCGAGCTGGCGGAATCGGACGAGCCGTCAGCTCTCGAAAAGGCGCTGTGGGAGCAAGAGTTGCTGGGCGTCTCGCTGAGTTCGCAGGTGAGGGACTCGCTTGCCCGCAACGCACCAGAAGGCGCCATCCTTTCGCGGACCGATCTCACTCCCGGCGGCAAAGTCACGCTGGTCGGACAAGTGTCGGGCGTCCGACTGCAGACCGACAAGCAAGGCCAGCGTATCGCCTTCATCACGCTCGAGCTCATGGACGGCCCTGTCGACGTGGCGGTGTGGAATCGTGCGTACCAGGCGACGCCGCCCGGTGTATGGGAACAAGGCGCCTTCGTACAGATCAGCGGCTCGGTGCGCACGCGGAACGACGAGCTAACACTGCACTGTGACGACGCGAAGCTTTACGAAATTCCCGCCGACGTCGACGAGGAGCCTGCTCTGGCGCAAGCAACCGGCCCGAAAGTAGAGGAATGGCACGCGCCTGCCCTCGATCCAATCGACGTCACTGAAGCCGTGGCGGAAACGCCGGTGGCGTTGGCAGGCGTCGTTTCCAACGCGAAGCCAAAGCCAGGAGAGGCCTTCGAGGAGGCAGCCGCGGTCTCGCAGCCTGTCGCGGCCGCCGCCGGCGCACCATTGGTGAGAGCCCCTGAGGAGGAAGTCCTGATGAGCGGCGCGATGGCGAGCACCGCCGCTGAAAGCTCAGCCCCGATGCCGACCACCACACTCGGGAACGACGTGCTGCTCCTGGAGCCACCTGCACCTGCCGCCCGCCCGTCCGTCCCGCCGGTCGATCCCGCGCCACCGTCGCAAGGGACGCCCCGCCGCCTACTGGTGAATCTGACGGAGACTGAGCACACGGAGGACGATGCGTATCTGCTCAAGTCGGTACTCCAGTTGCTGCTGGAGTACCCTGGATCGGACGACGTGGACTTAGTCATCGCAAGCCAGGGCAAGCACTGGCGGCTGGAAATGCCCATCATCAAAACCAGTTACTGCGACGAACTCAACGACCGCCTCGCGGAGCTACTGGGCAGTCCAGCCGCCGTCTCCATCCTAGGGACTTCCGCCTAAGCGGAGCGAAGCCCTTCATGCCTTGGACTACGGCCGCGACCGCACCGACGCAACTCATCGCTGAGATGTGGCAAGGACTGCTGAACGGAGTTGACATCCCCACGAGAGTGGTACCCACGAACATGGCCATGTTCGCGGGCGTCATGTCGCTCCCATGCCAGTTGATGGTGCCTGACGATCTCCTCGGTGAGGCGAAAGTCCTACTGGTCGGCGTTCTCGGCGACGACGCCGACCGCGACTAGGTCGGGGTCACAGCAGCCCGCGCTGCTTCCATGCGAATGAGCTCGGCCTTCATGCCGATACCTGGGCCCGCGAAGCCGTGCAGTCCGCCGTCGCTCCCGACGACCCGGTGGCACGGGATGAGCAGCGGGACGCGGTTGCGAGCCATGGCCTGACCGGCGGCCCGCACGGCGCGTGGCCTCCCGGCCTGGTCCGCGAGCCATTTATAGGTCTGAGTCACACCCGGCGGTATGCTCCGGCACGCCTCCCACGACGCGAGAAAGAAGGGCGACGCGCCCTCAAGGTCGAGGACTGCCTCCGGGTGGGAGCAGCGTCCCGCGAAGTAGGCGTCAAGTTCGTCGTGGAGTTCCGCAAACGCGCCGGGCCGCGCCTCCGGCTGCTCTTTGCGCAGCGCGACCGCCAGGTGCTCTAGTGCCCGCTCGGGCGCTTCCTCAGGCAGCGATAGGTGGCGAAGCCCACGCTCCGCACCGATAGCTGCGACCCAGCCCCAACTCGTCTCGAACACATCGTAGTGGACGCCCATGAACAGCCTTCCTCGCGAGATTCGCACCGGTTCTAACCTTGGAACGCCACTGTTCCAAGGCGTATACAGCATCGCCCATACGGCGGAAACCCACGCCCTCTGGAGCAGTAGCATATCGCGTTGTCCAGATGCTGTGGGAATGAAATAATCCTGGGTGCGTTTGCTTGCGTGGAGCAGGCTGTGGCCTGCTCAATTCGAAATCAGAACGTGACTGAAGCCGGTTGTCGGGCGAGCTGAGAACGGCCTAAATGGTGTGGTTCCATCTCCGCTGGGGAGTGGAGGTGGCTGCGGGTTGGGGCCGCGGGACCAAACAAGATCTCACATTGAGCGAGATTGCGAAGGGCGACTGATCGTGCCAGGCGGGTCACCCGAGTCGGCACAAGCCGTCCAAGGGAGACCGGTGCGAAATGGCATGCCTAGGGGGTCATCAGTAGAGAATTCGTTCGTCCAACTCAAGGCCCTCAGAGTGTCCTGGGTTTACGGAGGCCCGGTTGATAGTAGGAAAGAGAACCGAACGAGACTGACCGGCCAATATTGCAGGCTGTCTTTCCATAAACCCTACTCTTGGAGAAACCGGTTGAAAACGTTCGCTAACAGCGTGGACACGTTGTTGTCAAAGTTATTGAAAGGTAGGCTGCCGCAAAACGTGATCGACCCTGTGGAAAACACCGCACCCCCGGACGGAGTGTCGAAGTAGGTCATGTCCGCCCGAATCAGCTCTGCGTCCGGCACACCTGGCTTGTTCGTGACGTGGGTGAGCCGCTCTTCAGGTACAAGCACAAACGAAGCGTCGTGCTTCTCCGAGGAGGCGACTACCACGGCGTCCGCCGGCGATCCCAGGTCGCGGTCATAGCGGTCGAGCTCAAACCCCGCGGCACCGCCACCGCTGAAACCGAAGTTTCCGATCACCTCGTCATCAATTCCGTCGAATATCCAGCTGACACGCTTATCGTAACTGGCCGGCGTCCGCCGGTAGTAGGACCCAAAGAAATCACCCTGGGCGGAGAATCCCACCCCTGCTAGGCGTTGGGGAGGGCGTCCGTTTTGGCGCCACAGTCCACCATACTGGCCATCAAAGGCGTTATAAGATTCGCCAGGCTCGGCTGCCCAGGCCCTGATGCCGCCCTCGGCGCGTCGAATCTCAATGATCGCGTCGTTCTCGGGGTGAACGGCCACTCGCCAGTAAAAACCGTTACCCCCGAGATAGGCGAATCGGCCACCCTGGTCTC
>CAUYXS010000068.1:0-6842 GCA_963577205.1 Dehalococcoidia bacterium
AACGTCGCGAGAGCACGGTATTGCGCCAGCTCCAGGCGCATCCGGCCGGCCACCTTGCGCATGGCGCGGGTCTGTGCCGCGCCACCGACGCGGGAGACGGACAGTCCTGCGTTCACAGCCGGGCGAATGCCGGCGTTGAAGAGGTCGGCCTCAAGATAGATCTGTCCATCGGTGATGGAGATGACGTTGGTCGGGATGTAGGCGGACACGTCGCCGCCCTGCGTCTCGATGATCGGCAGCGCTGTCAGCGAGCCGCCGCCATGCGCGTCGTCCATACGCGCCGCGCGTTCCAGCAGCCGGCTGTGGAGGTAAAACACGTCGCCCGGGTAAGCCTCGCGGCCCGGTGGGCGCCGTAGCAGCAGCGACATCTGGCGGTAAGCCCAGGCGTGCTTCGAGAGGTCATCGTAGATGATAAGCGCGTCCTTGCCTTGCGCCATGAACGCTTCGCCGATGGCACACCCGGCGTAGGGAGCCAAGTACTGCATGGGCGCAGGGTCAGAGGCGTTGGCGGCGACGATAATGGTGTGGGCGAGCGAGCCGTGCTCTTCCAGTGTGCCCATGACCTGCGCGACCTTGCCCTGCTTCTGGCCGATGGCCACGTAGATGCAAATGAGGTCGCCGCCACGCTGGTTGATGATGGTATCGATGGCGATGGCGGTCTTGCCAGTCTGGCGGTCGCCGATGATCAGTTCGCGCTGGCCGCGGCCGATGGGGATCATGCCGTCGATGGACTTGATCCCAGTCTGCACAGGTGTGTTGACGGCCTGCCGCGAGGTGACGTTCGGGGCGACGATCTCGAGCGCCCGCACGTCAGTCGTGCTAAGGGCGCCCTTGCCGTCTATGGGGACACCGAGGCCATCGACCACACGACCGAGGAGCGCCTCACCTACGGGGACCTGGGCGACGCGCCCCGTTGCCCGCACTTGGTCTCCCTCTTTGATAGCGACGTCCAAGCCGATGACGGCCGCGCCGACGCTGTCTTCTTCGAGGTTCAGCGCAAGGCCGGTCACACCGGAACTGAACTCCAGCAGTTCGCCGTACCCGACACGGCTCAGACCGTGGATCTGAGCGATGCCATCACCCACCGCGACGACGGTGCCCACCTCCATGAGGGTGGCCTCGCCACCGAATTCCTCGATCTGGCGTTTGAGGACTGATGCGATGTCTTGCCCGCGAGTCGTCATGCCCGCTCCTCCATTGATGTAGATCCGCCGGTAGCGAGGCGCTCGCTTTCGAGCTGGCGCTTCAGCGCCTCCAGCCGGGCTCGGACACTGCCGTCGATGATCTGATCTCCCACCTGCACAACCACTCCACCTATGACCTCGGGGTCGACCGCCGCCTCTATGGCGACATCCCGCTCCAGCATGTCGCGCAGCAGCCCGCCGAGCCGGTCCCGCTGTGTGTCAGACAGCGCCACGGCGGTGGTGACCTGCGCCTGGGCACGGCCCTGACTCTCGTTGAGCCTCGCGCCATACTCCAGCACGATAGCCGGGAGCAAGGCAAGCGAGCCGCGCTCTGCCAGCAGGCTGACCGCGTTGGTCAGCAACGAGTCCGCTCTCGCCGTGAGGTTGCCAACGGCGGAGAGTTTGTCGGCCATCGGCACCCGCGGCACACTCAGGTAGAGCGCCACAGTGGGCGCCGCGAGTGCGTCGCTTGCCTCTGTGAGCTGCCCTAGCCAAGCATCTTCTTTGCCTTGGTCTTGGGCAAGCCAAAAGAGAGCCTGAGCGTATCGGCGCGCAGTGGGACCTCGGGCCATGCCTAACTGTCACCTTCCCGTTTCTGGAAGGTGTCGTTCTGCGCCAGGACCTCGTCGATGAGGTCTTGGTGGGCGCCCGAGTCGATGGACCGATGGATGATACGCTCGGCAGCGGTGACCGCCAGGCTGGCAAACTGCCGCCGCACATCCTCAAGCGCCGCGTCACGTTCGCGCCTTATCTCTTGGCGCGCGCCCTCCATGAAACGCTCCGCCTCGGAGCGGGCCTGGGCGGCCTGTTCCTCCCGGTAGCGCTCGGCCATTTCTCTTGCATCCGCCAGCAAGCGCTGGCTTTCTTGGCGGCTCTCGTCGAACGTCCGTCGCATTTCAGCTTGGCGCTCCTCCGACTCGCGGCGAACGCGGTCGGCCTCGTCCAAGCTCTCCCTGATGCGGTTCGACCTGCTGTCGAGCGCGCCAAGTATTCGTTTGTAGGCGAAGAAGTACAGGATCAACAGCAGGACGCCGAAGTTGACCAGGTAGACGATGAGGCTACCGAGGTCGACACCGAGCGCGCCGATCCCGCTGGCCTCCTCCGCGAGCAGAGGTGCTGCTAGCAAGTTGCAGTCTCCTTTGGCTAGGCCACGAAGATCAGCAGGATCGCGGTAACGAGACCGTAAATGCCGATGGCTTCGGTGAAGGCGAGGGCTAATACCATGTTGGGCACGATCGCATCGCGCGCATCAGGGTTACGGCCCAGCGCGTTCATGGCACCGCTGCCCACCATGCCTAGGCCTATAGCCGCTCCGGCCAGGCCTAGGCCAGCAAGGCCAACCCCTAGCCACTTCGCGGCCTCCGAACCGATGGCCGTGCCCTGTTCTTGGGCCAAAATCGCAAGCGCTTCCATATCCAGCTCCTCTCGATGCGTTGTTCCGCGGGACCGCCCCTTAAGTCAGCATGTCGCGCATTTGCGCAGGACTAATGGGCCGCCTCCGCCCCGTGCTCCTCTTCGTGCCCCGCGTGCGGCGCCACCGCCATCACCGCGAACACCAAGGTGAGACCCGTAAAAATAAGTGCCTGTACGCCACCGACCAGAATCTCTAGGAAGTAGAAGGTGATGGGCGCCAGGAAGACAACAAGGAATGTCACCATGACCAGGACTATCTCGCCGGCGAGCATGTTACCGAAGAGGCGAAAAGTAAAGCTAAGCAGCCGGATCAGGTGGCTCAACCCTTCGAGCACCCCGATGGCCGCATCGATGACGCCGTAGAAAATGGCCGACGGGTTGAGCCGTACGATCCCCTTGAAGAGACCGCCGAGCCGCACGAACTCGCGCAGGTAGCCGATGCCGTGGGACCGGAAGCCCCAAGCCTCGATGAATACGAACGCGATGATGGCCAGAGCCAGCGGCATGTTGATATCGGTGCCGCCAGACCGCAGCAGGTGTGTTGTCACATGGTCGGAGCCCTCAGCCTTGAAGCCGACCGTCGGGTAGATGGGCAAGAGCGCCATCCATGCGTTGAAGGAGACGAAGACGAAAATAGTGGTCAGTAGCGGGAAAAACTTCCGGCCATTGCGCTCACCGGCCACTGAGGTGATAAACCCAAGAAGCGCTTCGATTAGTATCTCGAGGACGTTTTGCAGTCTGCCGGGCACCATGCTCATCTTCCGGGTGCCACCGACGAACAGCAGGACGATGACGATGGTTGTCGCCCATGCGGACAAGAGCGTGTTGGTGATGGTGAAGCCGCTGTCGCACTTGCCGCCTACGATGGCGCCCCCGATGCAAGTGATCGGCTGCGGAGCCAGGTGAACCTCAGGGACAGGGATGAATGGGTCGTTACCGAGGATCGCCGAGCCAACGGCGCCGATGATCAGGCCAAGGATGGTTAGCGCGGCAGCGCCGCCAGCAACGGGAAAGAGGACGCTCCGACTCACGAACTCTGTGCCTCGCTGTCAGGATCGTTATGCCCAGAACGACTAGGTCCGCCGTCGGGTCCAATGAGAAACGCCATGATCATTCGGTACGTCCCGAAGAAACTTGCGACCAATCCCAAGGCCAAGCCAGCAAGGACGAAGACCGGCGAGGTGCCGAAGGTTCGATCAAGCCACACCCCACCCAGCGTGCCGAGGACGATTGTCGATGCGAGATACCACCCTACGCCGGTGAACTGGAGGCCTGTGGCCCACCATGGCCGTCTTCGGGGCCTTGGTTTCATTGTTGTGAATTTTATCACAATACCATTAAGGCCGTCAAACCCAGCGCACCCTGTGCGTGGCGGACGCATCTTAGCAAACTAGGCGGCGGCACGGTGGCATTCGGACCCGCACAATGTGAAAAGGCCCGGGTGTCGAACCCGGGCCTTTGGTGTTCAGAGTGCGCGAACGATGGCTCGCTCATGGGTGACGCGGGCCAATCCTTGCCCCGCTCAAGGCCGAGAAGACTTAGGTCTTGGCTCCTTCGTCCAGGTCCTCAAGGCCAGGTAGGTCCTTCAGGAATTCAGTGAAGGCGGACATCGACTTGATTTCCTCTTCAGTAACCGCCCTACTGCGGGCACCGCCGGAGCGCTCCTTCTTAGAGAGCACGTCCTCACTCAAAGGCTTGCCGCTCTCGTGATCCATCATGATCCCGGCCTTCTCAAGGACGGCGTCCTCGACGAAGATTTGCACCGCGGTGCGGACTGCGATGGCGATGGCGTCGCTGGGCCGACAGTCCACCTCAATGGTGCTGCCGTCCCGCACGAGCGCGATCTTGGCGTAAAAGGTGTCGTTCATCAGGTCGGAGACGACCACGTGGTCGACTCTGCCTCCCAGGCTGCCGATCACCGAGCCCAGCAGGTCGTGCGTGAGCGGTCGCGGGACGGAGACGTCCTGCAGCTTAACGGCGATGGCATCGGCCTCAGGCGAGCCAATCCAGATAGGCAAAAAACGCTCGGAGCCTTTTTCCTTCAAGATCACCACCCGCTGGTAGTTCATCAGGCTGACCCGGATGCTGTCGATTTCCATTGCCAACATGGCGCTCTGCCCTTTCGTCGGAGGCTGGGCCGTACAGGCGTCCCGCAGTGGTCTGGCCAGTCTAGGGTTGGCCCAAGAAGAGTGTCAACTGAATCCCGGCTCGCGGTATCGCAGGTCCCGATGTGCCGTGCGCCAGCCTACGACCTGGCGCACGGGCTGTTCTGTTACAAAAGAATAGCTCGAATGGGTGGCTGTAGCGCTCAAATGGCGAGGGAAGGTCATTCGGTATGGACGTGGCCTTGGCGTTTTCGGCCTCCTTTATTACCCGGGAGCTTCGAAAAGAGGCTGCCGTGCGACCGCTAGTGCTACTAGTGCTACTCAAATCCATTAGCCAGCGTGGGATGCTCTCCCTCGTGGCGGCTGCGTGCTGGAGCGACAAGCCCACGCCGACACCAGCGGCGACCGCAAGGCCGAGGCGACGCCCTCCAGTTTCTCGGAAGTGCTCTTCCTGAGCGTCGCTGCACCGGAAAATGAGAGCACGACCAGCGACATTGTGGCCACGGTCGCGGGCAAGACGACGCCCGATGCGCTGGTCAGCATTAGCGGTGAGCCGGTCCACGTCGACGTGTTGGGCTAACTTGCCGCGCTGGTGGAGTTCACCAGGGACTCAATCCCGTTGAGGTGATGTCCAGTAACCTGCCGTTGTCCCGTCAGGTCGAAAACGGTCGTGCCGCGCGTCTGCCCTCACACAGTGCATCGAACCTGCATGGCCGCGGGCACAGAGGTTTGGTACGCGCAAGGCGAAACCCATTCCAGTGGGCCGTGAAGCCGTTCCTGCGTTGACCGTCCTCGCCAGCGCTTGCTATACTCCCGATACCTTCTCAAGGAGCGCAAGTCCCTGTTGCAGGCATACGCCCGTCCGGCGACGCTGGTTGACGTAGTCGTTCCGGGGAGCGGCATCCTTCGAGACGTGGCGCTAGTGATCGGCTTCGCTGGCCTCGTCGCCGTCTTTGCGCAGATCGCTATCCACCTCCCGTTCACGACCGTTCCTCTCACGGGGCAGACGCTAGCTGTCTTGCTCACCGGCGGTGCGCTTGGTGCACGGCGCGGCGCGGCCAGCCTGGGTCTGTACGCACTGGTCGGCACGTTGGGGCTGGGAGTCTTTGCTCCCTCGGCCAGCGCCTTCGAGGGCGAGTTGATCCACTTCATCTTTCCCTGGAAGGGCGGCGGCGAGCCGCTCTGGCTGCTGACGAGCGGGGGCTACATCGCGGGCTTTATCGCAGCGGCGTACGTGGTTGGGGTGCTTGCGGAGCGCGGGTGGGATCGCGGCTGGCGCATCACCGTCGCGATGCTCGCGGGCAGCGCTATGCTCTACGCCCCGGGCTTACTCTGGCTTGGCTACTTGATCGGCTCCGGCGCGCTGGACGAACGGCTGGGCTTCGTGCTCGCCGAGGTCATCCCGGGCGGCAGTACTCTCGACAAGACACTCGTCGGCGGCCTGTACCCATTCGTCGCCGGCGACCTCATCAAGCTCTACGTCGCAGCCATTGCTTTGCCGGGCGCGTGGGCGCTGGTTGGCAGGAGGAGGAGCTAGTCATGGAACTGGTCTGGATAGGTCACGCCGCGGTTCGGATACGGAGCGGCAGCAGCGAGCTTTTCATGGACCCGTTTCCGGCATCACTGGGCCTCAAGCCATCGCCAGCGATGGCACAAGCGCAGGTGGTGACTGCCAGCAACTCGTCCCCTGACCACAGCGCCGTTGACACGATCTCGCATGACCCTGCTCCTCGTGTGCTCACCGACCCTGGTGAGTATGAAATATCGGGCCTTAACATCAAGGGCATCCGCACGCGCTTAGGGGAGCCGGAAGAAGGTGAGGAGCAAGCTTGGAACACGACCTTCTGCGTGGAGATCGAAGGCTTGCTAGTGTGCCATGTCGGTAACCCTGGCAGTCGTTTCAATGACCGCCAGATTCAAGAGTTGTCGTCCCCGCATGTCCTTATCGTCCCCGCCGGAAGCCCCGACGGCCTCTCCGTGCCTGATGCGGTTGACTTGATCAATACCGTATCGCCCCGCATTGTCGTTCCGGTGATGTACGCCCATGCAGGCAACCACCGTCAGTTGGGCGAGCTCGCGCCGTTCCTAGGTGATCTCGGCGCCGCTCGCCCGGAACCCCAGACTCGGCTCACGATCACGC
>CAUYXS010000069.1:0-6747 GCA_963577205.1 Dehalococcoidia bacterium
AGGACATCTGGAAGCTGCCTACCGCAGCGCCCGGTGCCTCCACCGGCATCCGCTTCGCCGAGGACATCCTCGACCCGTCGGTCGGCCGCGGCGGCGGGGGTCGGCGTGGCCGGCGGCGCACGACCCGCCCACCGGCGCGCGGTGCCCGGCCACCCACCAGGCCAAACAGCCCTCCTCCCCCTAGCGGTGGTCGGTAGCGAGGCGCGAGACCTCGGGAGAAGGGCCCTTTGCGAATGCGCCACATCCCGCAGCGTACCTGTGTCGTCTGCGGCACCAAGGCACCCAAGCACGAGTTCGTGCGCGTGGTGCGACCGCCGAGTGGTGACGTGGCGGTGGATGAGACCGGCAAGCTGAATGGCCGTGGTGCATACTTGTGCCGTCGGCTGACATGCTGGGACGCGATCCGTAGCGGACCCCGGCTGGCGCGCACGCTGCGCACCGAGTTGAACGCAACGGATATGGAACGCCTCGCAGCCTTCGCCGCGACGCTCGATCAGACAGAGGCTCTGCCGTAGCACGGCCGAGAAGCAGGAGAACCGGAGCGCATGGTAGACCAGCAAAGCTCGACACCGACCACTCGAAAGGTAGTGTTCAAAGCGCTGCCGCTGCCCGAGGCCATCACCGTCGGCTCCTTCGCCGAGAAGATGGGGGCCGAGCCCATTCAGGTGATCAAGCAGCTCATGCGCGCGGGCGTCTTCGCCAGCGTCAACGAGGTCGTCGACTACGAGACTGCTGCCGGTATCGCACGCCAGTTCGGCTTCGCGGCTCGGCCGCTGGAGGTAGTGGCGAAGGCTGCCTCGGGTGGACTCGGCGAGGAGGACGATCAGGACCTTGAGCCGAGGGCGCCAATCGTGACGATTCTCGGACACGTCGACCACGGTAAGACATCGCTCTTGGACGCCATCCGCCAGACGGACGTGGTCAAGGGCGAAGCCGGTGGCATCACGCAGCACATCGGCGCCTACCAGGTCGAGCACAACGGCAACCCGATTACCTTCATTGACACGCCGGGCCACGAGGCCTTCACGGCCATGCGCGCCCGGGGGGCTCAGGTGACTGACGTCGCGGTGCTCGTGGTCGCGGCGGACGACGGCGTCATGCCGCAGACGGCCGAGGCCATCGACCATATCAAGGCCGCCGCAGTCCCCATCATCGTGGCCATCAACAAGATCGACGTCGACAACGCTGACCCCGAACGGGTCCGCCGCCAGTTGTCAGAGCGCGGACTGCAGGTCGAAAAATGGGGCGGGGACATCGTCGATGTCGAGGTCTCGGCCAAGACCGGCCAAGGGCTGGGCGAATTGCTCGAAAGCATCCAAGTGGTCGCCGAGGTAGCGGAGCTCAAGGCTAACCCTGAGCGGGCCGCACTCGGGGTGGTCATCGAAGCCAAAGTGGACCGTGGCCGCGGGCCCGTGGCCACGGTGCTCGTGCAGACCGGCACGCTTAAAGTCGGCGACGCGGTCGTCGTCGGCACCGCGAAAGGCCGCGTCAGGGCGCTGATCGACTACCAGGGCGCACGCCTCAGGGAGGCTGGGCCCTCCATGCCCGTCGAGGTGCTCGGCTTCGACGACCTCCCGACTGCCGGTGACCGGGTCATCGTCGTGGCCGACGACCGTGCAGCACGAGACGTCATCGAAAAGCGTCAGCGGCTCGCTCAGGGACGCTCGGACTCCACTCTCCAAGAGTGGGGGTCCCGCGCCGCAAGCGGGAGTGAGGGCCTGAACTTGGTGTTGAAGACGGATGTCTACGGCAGTGTCGATGCCGTACGCCAGTCAGTGGAGCAGCTCAGCACCGACGAAACCCTGGTGCGCGTTATCCACGCGGCTCCAGGCACGGTCACTGAGAGCGACGTGCTCCTTGCCAAGGCCTCGAAGGCGCTGATCATCAGCTTCAATACAAGGATCGAGCCGGGGGCCAAGCGCCTGGCACAGCAGGACCGCGTCGAGGTACGGAACTACAGCATCATCTACCGGCTCATTGAAGACGTTGAGCTGGCGGTCAAGGGCCTTGCGGCTCCTGTCCTGCGGGACGTGGTCGAGGGCACGCTCGAGATCCGCGCAATCTTCGGGCTCAGCCGCGGCCACAACAGCGCTGGCTGTTACGTGAGCGATGGCCAAGTGTCCCGCGGCTCCATGGCCCGTGTCATGCGGGGCGACAAAGAGCTCTTTGACGGCCCGATCTCCAGCCTCCGCCGCTTCAAGGACGACGTGCGCCAGGTCGCGCAAGGATACGAGTGTGGCATCATCCTGGACGGCTTCGATGACTTCCAAGAGGGCGACAAGATTGAGGCCCACCGCCAGGTAACCTCCTAGCGGCGTTGGCCGCTACTGCGAGGATCCGCCGTGAACCGCCGGAGCGAACGTATCGCGGGTGAGATGCAGGCTGAGCTGGGCCGGCTGGTCTCTACGCACCTCCGTGACCCACGCCTCAGCGCCTTGGTCACCATCGCCCGCGTCCATTTGACTAGCGATCTGCGTGAGGCGACGGCCTGGGTCACGGTCTTGGGCGACGCTGAGGATCGCAAATCGGCCCTCGTCGCGCTCTCCTCAGCGACGGGGTATTTGCGCCGTGAGGTCGGGCAGGCGCTCAAGTTGCGCCATGTCCCCATGCTGCGCTTCGAGCTCGACTCCACCGTCGAGGACGGCGATCGCGTGCTCAGCGCCTTGGACGAGGCGCTACATGCCGACGCCACGGCAGAGGCACAGGCAGAGGCAGAGGTCAACTAGTGGTTAAAGAGTTTGCCGACGGCATCCTGAATTTCGACAAGCCCTCCGGCATCACGTCGATGGACGTCGTGCGGACGGTCAAACGGCTCACGCATGTCCGCCGCGTCGGCCACGCCGGCACGCTCGACCCCATCGCCACCGGCGTGCTCCCCGTCTGCATGGGGCAGGCGACCCGGCTCATGGAGTACATGATCGATGGCCGCAAGGCTTACCGCGCCGAGCTGACGCTAGGCGCCGTTACTGATACCTACGATGCGGACGGGCAGATCGTGGCTACCGGCGATACGTCCGAAATCACCCGCGCCCAAGTTGAGGCGCTGCTGCCGGTGTTCACGGGCACGCTTCAACAGCAGCCGCCCATGTACAGTGCGCTCAAGCACGAAGGGAAGCGCCTCTACGACCTAGCCCGCGCCGGCATCGAGGTGGAGCGCCCGGACCGCGAAGTCATAGTCTACGATCTCACGCTGACCGACTGGGCGCCACCCAAGGTCACCGTCGTCGCTGAGTGCGGACGCGGCTTCTACATGCGCACCCTGGCCCACGACATGGGGCAGGCATTAGGCTGCGGCGCGCACCTGAGCGCGCTCACGCGCCTGCGAGCCGGCACGATGTCCATCGAGGGCGGCGTCTCGCTAGAGCGCTTCGAGCACACGATTGCGGAGGGTGAGTGGCGGGACCTGCTGCTTCCTCCTGACGCGGCGGTAGCCGACATGGAGGCGTTAGCTCTCGAGCCCTCCGGCGAGCGCCAGTTGCGCAATGGCCAGCCGATCACCGTCCGCCCCGGCGGCGGCGCCACCTACGCGGAGCATGCCGAGCGGCGCCGGGCCTACTCGTCAAGCGGACGATTCCTGGCCGTCGTGCGCTTCAATCGCGCCCAGAACCAGTGGCAACCAGAGCGCGTTTTCGACCTGGCATCTCCCTCACTGCTGGCACCAGGGGCCGCCTGATGCTCACGGTCACCGACACGGCAAAACAGGAGCTGAAGCGCATCGCCGAGCAGCGGGGACTCAGCCCCGCGCAGTGCCTCCGTCTGACCATCCCCCCTAAGTGGACGGGCGAGGGCGACTTCGGTGTCGTCATCGACGTCGCGGACCCGACCGACATAATCGTCAGCTTCGAGGCCACATCCGTCTTGCGCCTGGAACCGGAGGTCGCCGAGCGTCTCGCCACCTCTATGCTGGACTACAAGGACACGCCCGCGGGGCTCGGTTTCGCGCTGGACGTTTTCTAGTGAGCGTCGAGTCTTACGGGGCTTAAAACCCAGCCTCCGTCCCTCGAGGCACTCACCGATCCGCCCATCGCCCATCGCTCATCCCGCAGCCAGGCCCCTGGGCGATTTGACAGCCACGCTGGTAGACGATAAACGTCGTGTGCGCCGCAACGCGAAGTTGGGCCTGAAGGCCCATGCCGGCGCGCTTCGGCGGCCGTTATCCTGAAGCCAAAAACCGTGCGCCTGAGTGGGCGCCTGAGGAGTTGTTTCTTGGGGAAAATCAAAGTAGCCATTGTCGGTGTCGGCAACTGTGCATCATCGTTCGTTCAGGGGATTCACAAATACCGAGAGACGCAAACCGACGAGTTCATTACCGGAATCATGCACCCGATGTTGGGCGACTACCACATCGGCGACATCGAAGTGGTCGCTGCCTTTGACGTCGACATCACCAAGGTGGACAAGGACCTGTCCGAAGCCATCGTCGCCGGCCAAAACAACACGATCAAATTCTGGGACGTGCCGCACACTGGAGTGACAGTCCAGCGCGGCATGACCCACGACGGCATCGGTAAGTACCTCTCGCAGGTCATCGAGCAAGCTCCCGAACCCAAGGAGGGCGCGCCGTCGGTGGCCGACGTGCTCCGCGAGCGTGAGGTCGACGTGGTTATCAACTATCTGCCGGTCGGCTCCGAGGAAGCGACCAAGTGGTACGTGGAGCAGGCACTGTCAGCCGGCTGCGGCTTCGTCAACTGCATCCCCGTATTCATCGCCCGCGAGCCCTACTGGCAGCGCCGCTTCAAGGACGCCGGTGTCCCCATCGTCGGCGATGACATCAAGTCGCAGGTAGGGGCAACCATCACCCATCGCGTGCTGACCAACCTGTTCAAGGACCGCGGCGTCAAGATCGAGCGCACCTACCAACTGAACTTCGGCGGCAACACCGACTTCATGAACATGCTGGAGCGCGAGCGCCTAGAGTCGAAGAAGGAATCGAAGACCAACGCAGTGATCTCGCAGCTGCCGTATGACCTGGGCGAAGAAAACGTCCACGTGGGCCCCAGCGACTACGTGCCGTGGCTGAAGGACCGCAAGTGGTGCCACATTCGCATCGAGGGCACGACCTTTGGTGACGTACCTCTGAATCTCGAACTGAAGCTTGAGGTCTGGGACAGCCCCAATTCGGCCGGAGTGGTCGTGGACGCGGTGCGTACCGCGAAGATCGCTATGGATCGCGGGCAATCGGGGTCGCTGGAGGGCCCAAGCGCCTATTTCATGAAGTCGCCGCCGATCCAATTCACTGACGACCAGGCGCGCGATATGGTCGAATCGTTCATCACTGAGAACGGCGCCTAGGAGTAGAACGTGGCCAAGACGGCCGCAAGCGACCTCGCAGCAGACCTGGACTCGAGTTCCAGGCCGCTCAAGGTCGCCATGGTTTCGCCGTACGACTACGGGACGCCAGGTGGAGTTAACGCCCACGTCTCAAACTTGGCGCACCAGCTGCGGCTCAAGGGCCACACGGTCAAAGTGATCGCACCGCTGGCAAACTCCAAGGAAAAGGACCTCGAGCCCGACTTCATCCCCTTGGGCAGGCCTGTGCCCATTCCCGCCGCCGGCTCCATTGCCCGCGTCTCGCTGTCCTACTGGCGGGAGCGCACCATCCGAGCGTTGCTCCGGCGCGAGCAATTCGACATCTGCCACCTACACGAGCCAGCGGCGCCGTGGCTCCCGCTCGCGGTGCTACGCTGCTCCGATGCCACCAATGTTGGGACGTTCCACGCATTCCGGGGCGCTCGCCTCTACCGCTGGTGGCGCTACTACGCGCGGCGCTACTTCCCCAAGCTCCACGGCCGTATCGCCGTGTCTCCGCCGGCAATGGACACCGTCAGCAAGTTCTTCCCCGGCGAGTACGCCATCATCCCGAACGGGGTGGACGTGGAGCGATTCTCGACGCTTCTACCGCCGCTGGAGCGCTTCGATGACGGCAAGCTGAACATCCTGTTCGTATCAAGGCTTGAGCGTCGTAAGGGGCTGAGGCACCTGGTAGCCGCATTCAGTCGGCTCAAGTGGCAGTACCCGGACCTGCGCCTGATCGTCGTGGGCTCCGGCAACCCCGGAGAGGAGGTGCTGGGCCTGATCAGCCAGCACGGGCTCGAAGATGACGTGGCGCTAGTGGGTGGCGTTCTCCAGGCGGACCTGCCGCGCTACTACCAAGCTGCTGATATCTTCTGCGCCCCGAACACGGGAGAAGAGAGCTTTGGCATCATCCTCATCGAGGCCATGGCCGCAGGCAAACCCATCGTCGCTTCGCGGATCGACGGCTTCAGCAGCGTCATGTTCGACGGCGCCGAGGGGCTGATGGTCGCGCCGGGCAACGCCGACGATCTAGCTGGTGCGCTGAAGCGGCTCATCGACAATCCCCTGGAACGCCAGTCGCTGGGTGCGCAGGGGAGAGTGAGCGTCGAGGCGTATCGGTGGGAGCGCGTGGCAGGCGAGGTCGAGGCGTTCTACCGAGCGCGGATCGCGGATCGCGTGAAGCTCGAGGTGCCAGTGTGAGCGGGCTCAAATTGGCGCCCCGGCTACAGGCCAAGGCCTGGGCCGCACGATGGGTCAGTGGCCCGAGCGCGCGGCTGCTAGTCACTCTCCGCGTCTCCCCCAACGCCATCACGATGGCCGGCCTGGCTATCGTCGGAGGCGCGGCCTGGCTCATCGCCGACGGTCGCTTGCTGGTCGGCGGCATCGTCATGCTGGCCGGGGCGACGCTGGACCTGCTGGATGGCGCGGTCGCTCGGCTGAGCGGCTCCGCGA
>CAUYXS010000070.1:0-6709 GCA_963577205.1 Dehalococcoidia bacterium
CTATCGAGGCTATGACATTCACGATCTCGCCGAACACTCCACGTTCGAAGAGACCGTCTACCTCCTGATCCATAGCCAACTTCCCACCCGTAAGCAGCTTGACGCCTTTGACGCCCAGTTGCGCGCCGCTCGGGCGCTCCCGGTCCCGATTCTAGAGATCATCGATAAGATCAAAACAGCACACCCAATGGATGTGTTGCGGACCACGGTATCGGCCCTTTCAACTTTCACCGACGACACAGACGACACATCGCACGATGCCGCCCTGCGCAAGGGGATCGAGCTCACGGCGAAGGCCCCATCCGTCGTGGCCGCGCATCATCGCATCCGGACCAACCAGCCGGTTATCGACCCTGACCTGTCGCTCAACCACGCGGGCAACTTCCTCTACATGCTGCTTGGCGAGAAGCCGGACGAGGACACCAACCGGCTAATGGACAAGGACTTCATCGTCCACCTTGACCATGGGTCCAATGCGTCATCCTTTGCCGCTCGCGTAACCGCTAGCACGATGGCTGACATCCACGCCTGTGTCGTATCCGGCATCGCCACCCTGAAAGGGCCGCTGCACGGGGGCGCCGCCGAGGGTGTGATGAAAATGGCCCTTGAGATCGGCGACGAATCGAACGTCGAAGCGTACCTCGGGCAAAGACGGGCGAACCGTGAGCGCATCATGGGGTTCGGCCACGCCGTCTACAAGGCGGAAGACCCACGCGCTCGGCACCTCCGAGAAGGCTCTCGCCTCCTCGCCGAGAAGGCCGGAGACCCCAAGTGGTTCAGCATTCTCAGCAAGGTCGAAGAGCAAATGCGCCCCTACGCGGAGCGAGGCATTTGCGTCAATGTCGATTTTTGGTCAGGGTCCGTCTACTTCCTATTGGGGATTCCAGAGGACCTCTTCGTTTCGATCTTCGCGCTCGCGCGCATCCCAGGTTACGTCGTCCAGGTGCTCGAGCAGCAGGAACGGAACATCCTCATTCGCCCGCTCATGCAGTACACGGGCGCCATGGACCTCGAGTATGTCCCCATCGATCAACGAGGTTAATGCTGACAACGTTTCGGGGGAGGGGAAATGGCGACCACGCAAGAGATTCAGGACATAGGCGCAGTCGAAGTTGAGGAAGAGGAGGCCGACCACGGCCACCACTGGATGATCGAGAGCCCGAATGGCCCGACCAGCATTGGAACATGCAAGGTTTGTGGCACCCTTCGGGAGTTCAAGAACTCCATCCAGATCACCAGCTGGGAGTCGGATGGTAAGCACCTGCACCGCAACCAGGCGTTGGCGCGCTCCTAAGGGGCGCTTGCGTGTCTGGCGCGGCGCCAGACATTTGCTGTCGTTCCCCTGCCGATAACTGAGTCATGGCATTTCAACTCCAGCCAAGCACCACAGGTGCCGAGGCCGAGGTACGTAGGCGCATCCAGGCGACCGGCCCCATTACGTTCGCCGAGTTCATGGCCGTCGCGCTCTACTGGCCTGACAGTGGCTACTACGCGGGGGGCTCACCCATCGGAGCCGCCGGAGATTTTTTCACGGCACCGCATGCCCACCCGGCCTTTGGCGCCCTCATCGCTCGGTACCTCCAATCAGCCTGGGACGCCATGGGCAGTCCGACTCCCTTCTGGGCCGTCGAGCTCGGCGCAGGCACGGGGCGATTGGCCGCCGACGTCGTAGCGGCCGCTGGGGAAACCGACCCTCGTTTCGCTGCTGCGCTGCGCTACGTCGGCGTCGACGTGCGACAGCCGGCGCCGGGGACCGGAGTCGAGTGGCTGCTGGCGGAGCGCCCCGCCATCCGGCGCGTTCGCGGGGTGATGCTGGCCAACGAGCTGCTCGACGCGATGCCCGTGCATCGCGTCGCGATGGCGGAGGGCCGGCTCGTTGAACTCCACGTTGGCAACGGGACCGACGGTCGCCTCGAAGAGGTCGAAGGCGCGGCGGCGCCCGCGCTGGCCGAGCGCCTCGCGGAGCTCGGCGTCACACTTGGAGAGGGCCGTAAGGCGGAGATCAACCTTGGCCTCGGCGAATGGATGCGCCGGGCGGCAGGTGCGTTAGAGGACGGTTACCTGCTGCTCGTCGACTACGGGCACAATGCGGCTGACTACTACGCGCCGTCGCGCCCGCACGGAACGCTGCGGTCCTACTACAAGCACACGCTGAGCATGAACCCCTATCGCCATGTGGGCCGGCAGGACATCAGTGCGCACGTTGAACTCACCACCTTGCGCAGGGAGGCTGAGAGCGCTGGTTTCGCTACCGCGGGCGAAGCCTCGCAGGCTGATTTCCTCTCCAACCTTGGTTTCGACGCCTACCGTGCCGAACTGGCTGCCCGGCCTGGCCTGGCCATGGGCGTGCGCCGGGCGAACCTCACGGCCATGGACTCGCTAGTCGACCCGCAGGGCATGGGGGGGTTCCGCGTTCTTGCCTTCACCAAAAAAAACAACTCGTCAGCGGCGTTACCGGGCTTTGTTGCAGCCCCTGGACTACCGAAAGGCGAGGCACCGCTGCTTGGCCCTGGACACATGCCAAGGCCGGGCGCCGAGGAACCTGCGATGCCCAGCTGGGACGAGCTTATGCGCTAACCTCCCAAGCAGCGAAGCCGCCCGTGCCATTGGACGGCCCCATTGCTTGGTCGATTGGCCACCCTGGGGCGTACGCTCAGCCGAGCTTCGCCAGCTCGTCTAGGACCTCGTTGGGCGCCGGCAGCAGACCCGGCTCGTACGTCTTCGCCCAGCGCACGACACCGTCCTTGTCGACGATGATGGCGGAGCGTCGCGCCGTGCCGGACGCCTCGTTCAGCAAACCCCACTCGCCGAGTACCTTTCCCTGTGGGTGGAAGTCGGAGAGCAATGGGTAGCCGATGCCGCCTAGCGCGGTCGCCCACGCCCTCAGCGACGGTACCGAATCGGAACTTAGGCCCAGTACCTGGACCTCCTTCTCCTCGAACTCGCGCGCTGCACGATGGAACGAGGAGGTCTGGTTCGTTCAGCCGCCGGTGAACGCGGCGGGGAACAGCGACAGAATGACCGCCTTCTCTCCCTTGAACTGACTGAGCGTTACCTCCGAGCCATCGTGGGCGCGAAGAGTGAAATCAGGTGCGGCCTGGCCGACGTCTACCATTGTGGGGACCTCCGTTACGAGTGCTGATTGAATCGCTCGGCAGGATAGTGGAGCGTGCACAGGTCGTAAAGGAGCGGCGCCTAAGTCGTGGCGGGTGGTCGCCAGCGGAGCTCGGGTTCGCGCGCCGCATGGGCTTCATCGAGCCGCGAGATGGGCGTTGTGTACGGAGCGCCATGGAGGAAGTCTTCGTCCTCAGCCGCCTCGCGGTCTATCTGCTCCATCGCCTCAACGAAGGCATCCAGCGTCTCCTTGGACTCCGTCTCGGTCGGCTCAATCATCAGCGCTTCGTCTACCACGAGCGGGAAGTACATGGTGGGCGCATGGAAGCCGTAGTCCAAGAGTCGCTTCGACACGTCAAGGGCACGAGCTCCCCGCCGCTTTTTCGCAGCGAAAACAACCTCATGCATGACTCGCCGGTCGTGGCCAAGGTCGAATAGCGGGCGCAGCTTCGCCAGCAAGTAATTGGCGTTGACCACGGCGTTGTCCGATACCTCACGCAGGCCCTCGTTCCCCATCAGTGTGATGTAGGTGAAGGCGCGGACCAGCACGCCAAAGTTGCCGTGCCAGCCGCCGATTCGTCCGATGCTCCGGGGTGGCCGCACCAAACGATAGCCGTCGCTCGCGTGCTCGACGGTAGGGGAGGGAAGGAACGGCGCCAGCGTGTCGTTGGCGCACACCGGCCCGGCGCCAGGACCTCCGCCACCGTGGGGGGTGGTGAAGGTCTTATGCAGATTGAGGTGCACTACGTCGAAGCCCATGGCACCAAGCTTCACGCGGCCCATGAGCGCGTTCATGTTCGCGCCGTCGGCGTAGACCAGCCCGCCGGCTTCGTGGATGATCCCGCACATCTCTTCGGCGTTGGCGTCGAACAGCCCCAGCGTCGTTGGCTGAGTGAACATAACCCCGGCCAGAGTCTCGTCCGCGGCGGCCCGGACAGCGTCCAGGTCGATGTTGCCGTCGGTGTTGGATGGGATGGAAACGACGTCGAAGCCACCCATGGCGGCAGACGCAGGGTTCGTGCCGTGCGCCGTGTCCGGGATCAGAATCTTGCTTCGCGCGCCCTGACCGCGGGACTCGAGGCACGCTTTGATCATGAGGATGCCGGTCAGCTCGCCGTGGGCACCAGCCAGCGGGGCCAGGCTTGCGGCCTGCATGCCCGTAATCTCGACCAGCTGCGCCTGGACCCGATGCATGATCTCCAGCGCGCCCTGTGCCTGCGAATCGGGCTGCGCAGGGTGGAGCTGCGCAATTCCCGCCAGCGAGGCCATGGCCTCGTTCACGCGCGGGTTGTACTTCATCGTGCAGCTGCCCAGCGGGTAGAAATTGGTGTCCACCGAGAAATTCAACTGACTCAGGTGTGAGAAGTAGCGCACCACCTCACCTTCGGTGACTTCGGGCAGCTCAAGGTCGTGACGGAGCAGAATCGCGTCGGGCAGGTCCTGTGCCGGCACATCGGATGCGGGCAGCGAGACGCCGGTGCGTCCCGGCACGCTCCGCTCCATAAGCAGACGTCGGCGGTTGTGCGCAGCCGATTGCAGGCGTGACTCCTCGAGCAGCATGGCTATCGCACCTCCGCCAGCGCGTCCACCAACTGATCGATCTCCCGCCGGGAGTTGACCTCCGTGACGCACAGCAACATGCCATTCGGCGTACGGTCGCTCACATCGAGCCCGCCGATAATGCCCCGGTTCTCCAGATGCGCGTTGATCCGCGTGGGCGATTCGGGGCAGGCGACGACGAACTCCTGGAAGAACATTCCGGCTATGGGCAGGCTGTACCCCGGGAGCTCGCCGATGCGCCCGGCAGCGTAGTGGGCTTTCTGATAGGTCAGTTCGGCCAAATGCCGCAGCCCACGTTTGCCCATGCAGGCGACCCAAATGGTGGCCCACAGCCCGATCAGTGCGGTGCTAGTGCAAATGTTTGAGGTTGCGCGCTCGCGCCGTATGTGCTGCTCGCGCGGTTGTAGTGTGAGCACGTAGCCCGTGCGACCCTCCGTGTCGGTCGTCTTACCGGCGATGCGGCCCGGCATCTGCCGCAGGTACTCCTGCTTGCACGCGAAGAGACCGACGTACGGTCCGCCGAACGAAGGAGGTATGCCTAGGGCCTGGCCCTCGCCGGTGGCGATGTCCACGCCATACGACGCCGGCGACTTGAACATGGCCATCGCTACCGGGTCGCATGCCGCGCAGAGCAGGGCACCCTCCGAGTGCGCAGCTGCCTCGAAGGTGGCCATATCCTCGATGTAGCCATAAAAGTTCGGGTACTGCACGAGCAGGCAAGCCGTCTCGGCGTCCAGCTTGGGCGCGCCGGCGGGCACGGTGTAAACCTCGATGCCCTGGGGCGCGGTGTAGGTACGCACGACCTCTAGCGAGTGCGGGTTGACGGTGTCGGCCACCGCAACGCGGTAACGGCGCGTGATGCGGCACGCCATCAGCGCGGCCTCGGCTAGGCTTGTGGCGCCGTCGTACATACCTGCGTTGGCTACTTCCATCCCGAGCAGCTGCGCCGCCATGGTCTGGAACTCGTAGGTCCCCTGGAGCGTTCCCTGTGAGACTTCAGGCTGGTACGGCGTGTAGGAAGTCAGGAACTCGCCTCGGCTGGCCAGCGCGGGGACTACGGCGGGCGTGAAATGGCGATACACGCCCGCCCCTAGGAAGCTGGGGTGGGATCCCGAGTGGAAGTTGCGCTCCGCGAGGCGCTCGATCTCCGCGCGCACTTCCATCTCAGACAAGGGCGCCGGCAAGTCCAACGTGGGATTGCGGTGCATGGCGGGAATGTCGGCGAAGAGCTCGTCGACGCTAGCGACGCCGATGTTGCGAAGCATCTCCGCACGGTCGCCATCCGTGTTCGGGATATAGGGCTGAGTGAAAAAGGAGTCGTCCACGCGGCTTGCAGCCTACGAAATCAGCGCCCGGTACTGAGCGGCGTCGAGGAGATTATCCAACTCACTCTTGTCGCCGAGGCGGACCTTGATCAGCCAGCCCTGGGCGTACGGGTCTTCGTTGAGCAGCTGCGGCTTGCTGACTACCTCGCCGTTTACCTCCACGACCTCGCCGGACACAGGGACGAACAACTCGGAGACGGCCTTCACCGACTCGACCTCGCCCATCTGCTGGAACTGCTCAAGCGATGTGCCGACCGCCGGGAGCTCCACGAATACGACGTCGCCCAGCTGGTCCTGAGCGAACGCGCTGATGCCCACGAGCGCGGTCCCTCCGTCTTCCGGCAGGACCCATTCGTGCTCCTTGGAGTACATGCGGTCGTCGGGGGCGTCCATGTGCGTGCTAAGCCTGCCTCGGGCGAGTGTAGAACGGGAGAGAGATCGTCTCGATCTCGACCGCCCGCCCGCGCACGTCCACGTGGAGTTGGCACCCTGGGTCGGCGAGCTGCACCGGAACATAGCCGAGCCCTATTTGAGTGTCAAGGGACGGAGAGAAGCCCCCGCTCGTCACCTCCCCAACGGTTTCGCCGCCGGCCAGAATCAAGGCGTGCTGGCGAGGCATCGCGCCCCGCTGGAGCGTTCGGAAGCCAGCCAGCCGACGCTCAGGCCCAGTTTCGGCAATGTGGCGTATCGCGTCTGCGCCGCAGAAGTCG
>CAUYXS010000071.1:0-6649 GCA_963577205.1 Dehalococcoidia bacterium
GCCAAGGTAACGCTCATAGCCGCCCGTTTGCCGAACAATGAACATCAACAAAATGAGCATGGCCACGCCACCCTGCAAGCCAAAGAGCGTGACCGTCGCCGGGAAAATGGCGTCCTTCAGTCCCGGTATGAGCCCCAGGTGAAAGTCCGACACGATGAGAGTCTGGACCAATGGATAACTGAGCAGGTAAATGGCCCCCAGTGTCAGCGTGCCCATGTATTGAATGCGCCATGCGCGCAGATTGCCGATCCACCCTAGCGACAGGCGCGAAACAACTTGCTGGCGCCACGAGGGCGGCAGGTGGTCGCGGCCTGCCGCGAGGTCCGGCAGTGCGGCGAAGTAGGCGAGGCCGAGGCCGGCCAGCACCATGGTGGTGATCGCAATGTACTGCCAGGCGTCCGGCGCCCCCAGCGGGAAATCGAACCAGATGTCACTCCGCCCCTGGAGCGCCGGCAGGACTTGCAGCGCGGGGATGAGCATCAGGATAATGACAATTCCGGAGAGCGAACCGAGCTCCGCGATGCGGGTAAACGGCCGACGGAAATGTGCCTTCGTGAGGCGCAGCCCCGCGGCGATGAGCGGCATCGCGGCGAACGTCGAGAGGATGAAGGCCATCGTCCCGACGTGGTAGCCCCAGGCAGCACGGTCGTCGAAGCCGTCGTTCAGCCGGACGGCCAGGCCGATCATGCCGAGCAGGGTCAATCCCGCGAAGATGCTGACCCAAATCCAGTACCGAGTACCAACCTCCTGGTACTTGGCGAGCGCGTCCTGCGCCATCTCTTGATGACTCGGTGGCTGCGGTATGGAATCGTGGTGCCCGTTGCCCTGCATTTAGGTCTGGTCCACTTTCTTCAGGTAAGTCACATTCGGCTTGGTCCCCAGGTTCTTGAGGACGGTGTAATTGCGCTCGTCGTGCAGCAGTTCGAAGACCCGACTGGACTCGTCCTCCAGGTTCCCGAAATTCAGCGCGCTGGTCGGGCAGGCCTGCACGCACGCCGGGGCGAAGACCCCGTCTTCGACGTGATCTTTCCCGCGGGATGCGCGGCGGATGCGCTGCACGCACATCGTGCATTTCTCCATGACTCCGCGGCTGCGAACCGTCACGTCGGGGTTGAGCTGGTTACGGAGGTCTTCCGGCCACACTGGCTCCCAGTAATTGAAGCTTCGCGCATGATACGGGCAGTTGTTCGCACAGTAGCGAGTGCCCACACAGCGGTTGTAAACCTGCACGTTCAGCCCTTCGTAGTTATGGTAAGTGGCGTAGACAGGGCAGACCGGCTCGCACGGCGCGTTCTCGCAGTGCTGGCAAAACATAGGGATGAAACGCGCCTTAACATCAGGGAACTCCCCTTCCCAGTAGCGCTCCACTCGAATCCACGTGATGGCGCGGCCTTCGTGGTAATGAGACTCCTCATTGATGGGGATGTTGTTCTCGGATGCGCACGCGATGACGCACGCCTGGCAGCCGGTGCAGCGATCTAGGTCAACGACCATGCCCCAGCTGCGGGTCTCGGGCCGCTTGCCAAGGTCTCGGTCCAGATCGGGTGTCGTCACCATATTGTCCTAATCCCTCTTCCGTGTCGCTAGCTAAGCGTGGTCTGCGTGGTTGCTGTTCGGCCGCTGGATTTCAATGATGGCCTGGTCCTCGAGCTGGATGGCTGGCACGATGCCTTCCAGCGAAGGTAGCTTTTTGCGCTTGTTGGTATTTGCTAGCCGCGCGCGAGTGCCGGCCCATGCAAAGGAGCCCGTCGTCTCGTCTTCGGCTGCGCGCAAGATATCGAACACGTTGCTTCCGCGTCCCGCGGCGTAGCTTGTGAACTGCGAATGCCCCTGGCCGAACGGTATGCCGATGACATCGGGCGGTGTCGCGGGGTTGGCGTAGACCGCCGCCCTGAGGGTACGGCCGTTGCTCGCTTCGACAATGACAATGTCCTGCTGGTCTAGGCCGAGGCGCTCGGCTGTCTTCGGGTTGACCTCGACCCAAGACTCCCATGCCACCGTGGTCACGGGGTCGGGAATCGACTGGAGCCAGGGCAGGTGAGCGAGTTCGCCCGCGCCGATAGCCTGGGACTCGAAGGGCACCAAGTAGAAGGGGAAGCTACTGCTCCTCCCGTCGAATTTGGCCGCGCTGATGCCGGCCAGTGCCGGCGGCGTTGGCACGCCCGCGGAGGCAGTCTCGGAGGAGTTCACCCAGCCCCCGCGCTCCAGCGAGCGCTTCCAGAACTCCTCGAACGTCGGTGCCTGTACGGAACCGCGCTTCGCCTCGTGCAGCGTGCGCGCGGTGTCGCGGACGACGTCGCGCATGGTCTCCCATGGCAGGCCGTCCAAGCCCAGCTCGCGGCCGACCTGGAGGAGCACGTCGCCGAAAGGCATCGTGTCACGGAAGCGGCGCACCACCGGTTGTTGGAAGCCGATGCTCGCATAACCGGGGCCGGGATCAGGCGTGTCGCTGCCCCACTCCTCAAGCACGGTATTGCTGGGCAAGATGAGGTCTGCGGCCGCCGTCGTCTCGTCCAAGAACGAGGCGAAGCTGATGACCGTCGCGACGTTGCCCAGCGCACCGGCGGCGTCGAGCTCGCCGGGCAGAGCGTAGAGCAGGTTTGCGTCATGGACCAGCAGTGCCTGCACCTCGCCATCGCGCATGCGGTCCAACTCCGCCCGCCAGGCGGAGAGTGTTCCCGCCGGTAGTCGCTCAATGTGCGCGGCCGGATTGAACCGGACCCCGCCTGGCCGGTTGACAGTCCCTGCCAGGTAGTTCAGCGCGTAAATGGCCTTGAGGTTGTCGGTGCCGTTGGTGTGGGCGGCGGCCGACCCTCCGCCAATGGCCAGCGCTGGCCCGTTTGCCGGGTTGGCGAAGGCCTTGGCCAACTTGGTGATGCGGTCGGCGGAGACACCGGTTGCGCCTTCAACCTCGCCAGGGCGGAAGCCCTGGAGTGCGGCCGCCCCCCGACTCCCGGTGAGTGCACGAGCAGCGGTGGCGTTTGCCATGCCGGTCTCGATCATTACGTAGGCCAGAGAGAGCGCGAGCATGCCCTCAGTCCCGGGGTTGGCATAAACCCACTCGTCGGCCGAGGCAGTGGTCATCGAGAAGCGCGAGTCTACCTGGACCAAATGGCCACGCTTCTCGCGGCTCGCTCCCTGGCGGAACTCACCGAACATGCGCGAGTAGTGCGTGGGCGCAACCCACGTCCCGAGGAAGTCGGCACCGAAGGAGAGCAGGTAACCGGTGTGGGCAATGTCAAAATCAGGCAGGACATCCTGGCCGAAGAGGTCAGACATGGCCCGATGGAGCACCGCCTGATTGAGGGGGTCGAAGCCCATGAGCTTGGAACCGTGCGCGGCGGTGAACGCCTTGGCGACCTTGGCGATTGCGCCCCGCAATGGTGGCGCTGCGACGGTGACAGCCGCCGGGTCGGCATCGCCAAGCACGGACTTGAGGCGGTCCAGCGCCTCCGGCCAGTCGATGCGCCGGAAGGGGCCGCCCTTGGCAGTACGCACCAGCGGCTGCCGAATGCGGTCGGGGTGGTAGAGCGCCTGAAGAAGTGCCTCGGTCCGCAGCCCATGGCGGCCAAGCGTGCCGCCCAGCGGATCCGCGTTCAGTGGGTAGTCGGGGTTGCCCTCGACCTTCTTGGCGCGCCCTTCCATGACGCGTACCAGCAAGCCTTCGCTGCCGGCCCTACCTTGGGCGACGGTCGCGTAGAAGTTGTCGCGGCCCGTTACCAAGTCCTCGGGGAGCTCCAGCGGACTCTGGACGAGTATCTCTTCATCCGGAACGGAACAACCGTTGAAGATGACGGCACCGGCGCCAGTGGCGCCTGCCCACTTCAAGAACTGTCGTCGCGACAGGGGCATCTAGAGGGACCTCATTAGTAGTGGCATGTCGCGCAATCGGTCGGGGCGTTGAGGTCGCGGTGACAGTCAACGCAGTCCCGCATCTTGAGATTGCGCACTTGATTCACGACTTCCATTTCGGCAACGTTGCCGTGGCACGTCGAACAGGAGAGCCCGGCCGTGATGTGTGGCGAATGGACGAACTGCACATGATCGGGCAGGCGATGGACGCGTGCCCAGTCGACGGCCGCGGGCGGGGCACCCTCATCCGAGCCGTAGAACGCGGCCCTAATCTTCGCGATCTCACCCTCAGCGGTTGCACTGGCCGACAGCGACCCGTCGATCTTGCCGAAGTCGTGGCAGAACAGACACTGCTGCACAGCCGGGATCGACGCCGCCTCGTCCGTGCTCACCGTTCGGTGGCAGAACTGGCAGTCGAGGCCGGCCATCTGCACGTGGACAGTGTGCGGGAAGGCTATCGGCTGCTCTGAGGCGTCATTGAAGCCGAAGACCGCCGGCGGCTGACTCCACCACGCCGAGAGGAAGACGTAGCCGATGAGGAGTGCGACGACAGCGACGCCTAGCCCAACCAGAGGCACCGATATCTTAATGAGGAGAGTGTTCATCGGATGTTCGCCGGTCGCCCGGAATGAATGCGCTCAGAAGGCACGGTCTACGCCAGCCCCTTATCGAAAATCCCCTTGAGGAGGTCAACCCGGTCGAGGAACAGGAACACACTCACCCCGCCGAGCGCGACGAACGTGGCAGCCGCCAAGTACAGAGGCGGGCGAGCCAGGCGCACCGTGCTCGCGGGGAGGTCCCGGGTGGCGCCCAGCGATGGCAGCATGCCGTGTGCCAACAGAAGGGAACCGACGAATCCGAGGGCGGACCCGGCTAGCCACCATAAGGTCAGCAATAGCCCTCCGACGCGCTGCCAGTCGAGGGCCGTGGTGAAGGCTGGGTCGGTGCTCAATCGTCCCTTAGGCGCGGAGGTCTTCACGCCGTGGTGAGGTCTGCTGGAAACGAGGCCACCATGCGGCCAAGAGCATGCGGCCAAGAGCGCTCCGGACGCGAACGTTAACCCCAGGCAGCGAGTGAGTCAACAGTACTTTGTGACGATTTCCGCACCCGGTGTCTGCCAGCCGCCATCGGCGGCGTGCGAGCCGCGCCAACCCTTCGCGCATTCCCGCGAGTGGCCCTCCTCCGAACCACGAAGTTCGTACTCTCACCACAGTTGGCAATCGCTTTCACGAAGGCTAGAATGTCTGTGCGTCGCATCTTCATCTGGAGCCCGAAGTCGTCTTGGCACAAGCCACCCCACAGTCCGTAGATACCGACCGACGAGGCTTCTTGAAGCGCGCCGCCTTCGCCGCCGCCGCTGCCGCTGCTCTCGGGGTGCTATCAAAGCGCCCGTTTGGAGACCCGCGAAGGGTTGGCCGGTCCATTCCCTCGAACCTGCCTGGCGCTGGCTCCATCTTTCAGCCGCGCAACGATACCCGGCGCTAGCGCCGGGGCTGTCGACCGATTCGCCGAGACCGCACCGCTCTTGTGCTTCTTGCCGTAGGGGACCAGCGCTCCTGTTGGCGGATAACCCCCACGTCGTTTGACACACTGAGGAGATACCGTTAGGGTCGCCTGCGCATGGCGCAAGTGACCCTAACCTGCGAGCACCGTTGCAGGAGGCAAGGCACTGGACGAGCTTGACCGGCACATCATCGAGATATTGCAGGCCGACGGCAGGGCATCGCACGCCGAGATGGCGCGGCACCTGAGTGTGAGCGAAGGCACGGTACGCCGGCGCCTTGCCAGGTTGCTGGACGCCCGCGTTATCCGGGTCGTTGCCATCGCGGAGCCAGAACAGCTCGGCTTCCATACCTCCGCTTTCATCGGACTCCAGGTCGACCCAGCGCGTGTCGAGTCAGTGGCGAACCAGCTCACTGTGCTCGCCGAGACGGAACACGTTGCTATCACCACC
This sequence comes from Dehalococcoidia bacterium, assembly GCA_963577205.1. Lineage (GTDB taxonomy): Bacteria > Chloroflexota > Dehalococcoidia > Lucifugimonadales > Australimonadaceae > CAUYXS01. Next base: position 5,807 of record CAUYXS010000071.1, read on the forward strand.
GGTAGTTACGACATATTCATCTGGGTAAACCTCCCCAGTTCCGAAGCGCTGGCCGCGTTCCTGCACTACAAGGTGGGAGTAGTAGAAGGCGTTCGCCACACCGAGACATTCGTGAGCCTTGATACCAAGAAACGCGCGGCAGGTCCGGGCATCGGCTAGCCGATGATTATGAGGGCGCCCTGACCCACGAGCCAGGCCGTGGTGCGGTGTAATTGACACTCTCGATCACGCTTCGATAGCATGCCGATGCAGGCCGAGGTAGCTCAGTTGGTAGAGCACTGCACTGAAAATGCAGGTGTCCCCAGTTCGAATCTGGGCCTCGGCACCAGCCTTCGTGCATACCGGCTGACGCGGTACAATAGGCTTACGAGCGGAAGTGGCTCAGTGGTAGAGCATCACCTTGCCAAGGTGAGGGTCGTGGGTTCGAATCCCATCTTCCGCTCCAGCTTTTGGTTTGCCTAGGCGACCTTCATGCGAGAGCAGAGCGCAGCCCTGACTTGAACGTCACCTAGCGAGCGCACCCCATCTGCCGGGACTGCTGTCTGTTCCGGTGCCCGGACGCACCATGCGGGCCGAATTAGTGGGATAATGCTTCGCGCGCCGAAGTGGCGGAATGGCAGACGCGACGGTCTCAAAAACCGTTGAGGGCAACCTCATGTCAGTTCGACTCTGACCTTCGGCACCATCATCCTTAGCCTTAAATTAACCATATTCTCTTGACGAAACCCCCTTTCGGTTTCGTGGGGATGCTTCTGCGCCCCTAAGCCTGGACCCTTTCCCGTATCCATAAGGCTTACTTAACCGAACTTACTTGCCAGTAATCTTTGTGCCTATATCGTGCCC
>CAUYXS010000072.1:0-6640 GCA_963577205.1 Dehalococcoidia bacterium
GGCAGTTAATGCTCGGGCAATGGCAGCGGATTTTCATGATCGAGCTTGACGGTACCCGGCCGCGGACGCGAGAGGTCCTCGTAACCGTCGTCGCCGCCTGAGGGCACTTGCCGTGGCGACCTACCGCGCCACCACTCCTCCCTTTGAGCTCGCTGAGGCCTACGCTCACTGTGAGCGCCTGGCCAAAACCCACTACGAGAACTTCACCGTGGGCTCGCTGCTGCTGCCGCGCGGCATACGGCCTTATTTCTATGCCATCTACGCGTTCTGCCGGCATACCGACGACTTGGGCGATGAGGCGGCGGGCGACCGTCCCGCGCTGCTCAACAAGTGGGAAGGCCAGTTGGTCCTCGCCTACGGCGGCGTGCCCTCAGAGCCCATCATGGTTGCGCTCCAGGACACCATTCGCCGCTTCGACATCCCTGACGCGCCGTTCCGCAAGCTGATCCAGGCGAACCGCATAGATCAAGGGAGCGGGCGCTTCGCCACCTACGATGCCTTGCTCAGTTACTGCGCGCACTCGGCCAACCCCGTCGGCCATATGGTGTTGTACTTGTTCGGGGACCGGACCGAGCAGAGCCAGGCGCTGTCCGACGCCACTTGCACGGCACTCCAGCTCGCCAACTTCTTGCAGGACGTGAAACGCGACAGCGATAGGGGGCGCATCTACTTGCCGCTGGAGGACATGGCCCGGTTCGGTTACTCCGAGGCGGACTTACAGTCCGGGGCCATCAACGACGCGTTCCGGCAGCTCATGGCCTTCGAGATGGGCCGCGCGGAGGCGCTGTTCCATGAGGGCTACGGGCTCATCAAGCGGCTCAAGGGCCGGTCCAAACTCGACATCGCCCTCTTCACCAAGGGCGGCATGAGCGTGCTCGACTCCATCCGCGCGCAGGACTACGATGTCCTCACGAAGCGCCCTATCGTGGGCCGCCGCAGGAAGCTGTGGCTATTCGCAACCACGGCGAGCCGCCTAGCGCTAGGGCTGCGCCCGTGAGCGTAACCACCGTCGACCTGCGCGAGGCCTACGACTACTGTCAGGCCGTCACCAAACGCGAGGCCCGCAACTTCTACTTCGCTTTCATCACGTTGCCCCGGCGACGGCGGCGCGCGATCTACGCCGTCTATGCGTTCGCGAGGCTCGCCGACGATATCGCCGACGGCACCGCCAGCGACGCGTCGAAGGCCGAGCAGCTCAGAACACTACGAGGCGACCTGCAAGCGGCCTTCGATGACGACCCGCGAGGCCCTGTCTTCATTGCGCTGGTGGACGCAGGGAGAGAGTACGGTGTCGAGCAGGCGCTCTTCGCGCAGCTCATCGACGGCGTCGAAATGGACCTCACGCCCCGGCGCTACCGAACGTTCGATGAGTTGCGGGGGTACTGCTACCACGTCGCGTCCGTCGTCGGACTCATCTCCATCGAGATCTTCGGCTACCGGGACCCGCGCGCGCGCGATGCCGCCATCGACCTGGGCTTGGCGATGCAGTTGACCAACATCATGCGGGACGTCCGCGAGGACGCCGATGCCGGTCGCGTCTACTTGCCCATCGACGAGCTTGAGCGGTTCGGCTACTCGGAGGCCGACCTGACCCACCGTGTGGTCAACGACCGCTTCGTTGAGCTCATGCGCTTCCAGGCGGAGCGCGCCCGCGGTTACTTCGATTCTGGATCGACGCTCCTCGACTACCTCAGTCCTCGCTCGAGGGCCTGTCCCGCCGTTCTCCACGGCCTCTATAGCAAGCTGCTTGACCGCATGGCGGAGCGCGGTTTCCGCGTTTTCAGCGAGCGAACTCGCCTGTCTTCGGCCGAAAAACTAAAGCTGACGGCGAAGCTGTGGGCAATGAGCTTGATTCCACGGCACCGCACTTGGCGACGACGCTCTCGTTAGGCTCCGTGCTCATCCTCGGTGGCGGGCTCGCCGGCATGGCAGCCGCCTGGAGGCTATGTGCGGATGGTTACGGCGTGACGCTCTTGGAGCGCCGTCCCTACCTTGGCGGACGCGCCTACTCTTTCGTTGACCGGGACACCGGCGCCCAAATAGACAATGGCCAGCACGTATTCATGCGCTGCTGCACTGCCTACACAGACTTCATTCACGCGGTGGGGACCATGGGTTTGATGTATGAGCAAAGCGCGCTCCGGGTGGAGGTGCGCAACCCGGATGGGCGCTCTGGTGTTCTGTCCGCCGCGCCCCTCCCCGCTCCTTTGCACTTGGTGCCGTCCTTCCTGCGCTACCCTCACATCTCGTGGCGCGACAAGCTGCGTGCAGTGCCTGCCCTGCTACGCATCCAGCGCGAGCGTGACCATCAGCGTCCCGAGCTGACGGAGATGAGCTTCGAGGAGTGGCTGCGAGCCAACGGCCAGTCCGACCGGGCCATCGCCAACTTCTGGGACCTCACGGTCGTGCCAACTCTCAACGACGCCTCCCGCGACGTCTCGGCGTCCATGGCGTTCATGATGTTCAAGACCTCGCTACTCTCAGGCCGTCACAGCGCAGACATCGGATTCGCCCGCGCCAGCCTCTCCGAGGTCATGGGCGACGCCGTCGAGGCCAGGCTCCGCGAACAAGGAGTGACGCTGCTCCTCGGTTATACGGCCGAGCGCATCGGGGTCACCGATGGCGCCGTCGACGGAGTCACCGTCACAAGGGGTGAGACGCTACGTGCCGACTGGTACGTGAGCGCACTGCCGCCCTATGCTCTGACGCCGCTGCTCGATGCCGAACTCCAGGCCTCGCCCGCGTTCGCGCCGGCGGCCACCCACGACTACGCCCCCATCGTCAATGTCCACGTTTGGTACGACCGTGAGGTGACGGACATCGAATGGGTCGCCTTCGTCGATAGTCCTCTCCAGTACGTGTTCAACCGCACACGTATCGCCAATCTCGATGGGCCAGGTCAATACCTGACGATCTCGCTCAGCGCCGCGTGGGAGTATTGGCCTAAGCCCAAGGCCGAGATCCAAGCGCTGTTCCTTGCAGAGCTGGCTCGCGCATTCCCACGGGCGAAGGAGGCCGTCGTCAAAAACTTCGCCATCGTGAAAGAGCAAAGGGCCACGTTCCGCGTTCCGCCCAACGCGCCGGCCAACCGCCTCACAGCCATCACGCCGCTGCGCAACTTGATCCTAGCAGGCGACTGGACCGACACCGGCTGGCCGGCGACGATGGAAAGCGCCGTCCGCAGCGGCAATGCGGCAGCGGCGGCTGTGGTCACGAAGGGAGCGCTCTCGTGAACACCCTTGTCCTCGCGCCCTTCAGTAACCAGGGCCTGGCGGCTCTCCAGGGCCTTGGCTCCGCGACCTACGAGCCATGGACCGAGACGCGGCGACTGCACAGCCCGGAGGAGTTGGGCACCCGGCTCGCCACACAGGGCTTCGACACGCTCATTGTCGAGGCCGACTTCCTGTTCGAGGAGCTGTTCCAAGCGGCCTCGCCATTGCGCTTCGCGGCCATCTGCCGCGCCGCCCTCAACCAGGTCGACCTGGATGCGGCCACGGAGCACGGTGTCACGGTTGTCCATACGCCCGGCCGCAACGCCGAAGCCGTCGCCGAGCTGGCGCTCGGGCTCATGCTCTCGCTAGCGCGCCGTATCCCTGCATCATCGGCCTATCTCGCCTCTGGAGCCTGGGAAGACCCGACCGAGCCCTACACGCGCTTTCAAGGACGTGAGCTGGCCGGCTCGACCCTCGGCGTCATCGGGCTCGGTCAGATCGGCCGGCGCGTCGCCGCGCTGGGCCGCGGCGTTAGCATGCGGGTTCTCGCTTATGACCCGTACGTCGTGCCCGGTAGCCGCGGCACCGCGGGCCTGGCCTTGGCGGGGTTGGACGCGCTGTTGGAGCACAGCGACTTCGTCTGCGTACATGTGCCTGAAACGCCCGAGACAACAGGCATGCTCGGTGCGCGAGAGCTCGCGCTGATGAGGCCCACGGCCTACCTGGTAAATGTCACGTCCCAGGCCGTAGTAGACGCCGGAGCCCTCGCCGCGGCGCTTGGCGCGCGGGCCATCGCTGGAGCGGCAATGGACGTCCATGAGGCCCATCCGGTCCCCCCTGACTCGCCCTTCATCGGGCTGGACAACGCCCTGCTGACACCCCACGTCGGTGGCGCGACCGTCGAGAGCATCGAGCGGCACTCGGCGATGGTCATCGCGGACCTTGATCGCTTCCTGTCGGGTCGGCGCCCAAGGCACCTAGCGAACACGGACGTGTGGGCCCGACGGCGCCGGTAAGGTAGCCAGCAGAGCCGATGGTATGCTGCGCGGCCCGCCTGAGGAGGCCATGCCCAGCGACTACGTTCTAACCCTCGACTTCGGCAGCAGCGGACTGCGCGCGGCTATTCACCTAGCCGAGAGGCCGTCGTACGTGCTCGCCAGTGCCGAGCGGCGCTACCGCGTTTACCGCCCGCGCGACGCAGACACGCTGGCGTCGCGCTTCGCCGATGTCGAGCTCTGGCAGCGCACCGTCGGCGCCATCCGCGAGGCGCTCCAGGCCGTCCCATCGACCGACCGGCTCTCGGCCGTCGCCGTAACGGCGCAGCGCGGCGGGACCGCATTCCTCGACGCGAGCGGTGCCGCCATCTACCTGGCTCCGAATACCGATCTACGCGCCGTGTTCGAGGGAGCGCGCATCGACGAAGAGATGGGAGCAGAGGTCTACGGCACCACCGGGCATACGCCTTCGCTGTTCCTGTCCTTCGCCAAGATTGCTTGGTGGCGCGCCCACCACCCCCGGACGGCGAAGCGCATCGCCACCGTCACTACCCTCGGCGGGTGGGCCGCGCTCCGCCTCACTGGCGTCGTGGCGACAGTCCCAGCGGAGTTGAGCGAGGCTGGACTGCTGGACGTCTCGACCGGGAACCCGGCGATCTCGCTGCTGGGTAAGCTCGGAGTCGACGCGGCGCTGTTACCTCCTCTCCGAACAGACGGCGCGGCCGTTGGCTCGGTGTCGAAGGCTGCTGCCGGCGCTACCGGTCTACCGGTCGGCGCGCCCGTTTTCCTCGCCGGCCCTGATACCCACGCGGCGGTGTTGGGGGCCGGCGCATCGCGACCGGGGGACGTCGTCATCGTCGCGGGATGGAGCGCACCGGTGCAGGTGGTTACGGCGGCGCCAGCCTTCGACATCGAGCGGCGCACGTGGACCGGGCCTCACTTGGCGCCTGGCCTCGCCTACGTCGAGGCCAGCGCGGGCGACACAGGCGGGACGCTGGACATGGTCCGCACTCTGCTTGGCCCGCGGGCCAAGGGGGACCGCCTAGACACGCTGCTCTCCAAGTCGCGCCAGTCGTCGAACCTCGTCACCGCCTTCTGGGGTCCGCACGCCTACAACCTGTCGGACTCAGGCATCAGCATGGGCGGCCTGCTGCTGCCCGTGCCCATCACTTACAACCAAGTGCGCCCGGCGCACGTCGCCCGGGCAACGCTGGAGAACATTGCCTACGCAATCCGCGAGTGCGTCGAATTGGCCGCGCAGGTCGCCGGTGTGCATGCGCCGCGTAGCGTGGCGCTCACCGGAGGGATGGCGGCCAGCGCACTCTTCCCCCAGGTGCTGGCTGACGTGCTCAACGCCTCCGTCCGGCGCCACGGCCCGCGAGGGAGCGCCGTCGGTGCTGCCCTGGCCGCGACCACATCCCAGGCCGAGCTGGCGTCCGCCAGCCAGGCCCTTGCGAAGCGAGGGGAGACCTTCTCTCCTGACGTTCGTGGCGTACTCGGATACCAAGAGGGGTACGCCAGGTGGCGGCGCCTGCGAGCGAAGCTGGACGAGTTGGCCGATGAACTGTAGTTCAAAAAGGATTCCACGCAGGCAATGGTAGTCAAGCCCTGAGGTGCTATGTCTTACGCGGAGGTCTCTGGCCTTCCCAACTCCGCGGTGGGCAGGACAGGCCTTAGGGTAGAGGCGCAGCTCCTGCCGAGGCGCTGCCGCCAGGGTCTGGAATCGAGTGCTTGAAAGGGAGCCGAGGCGGGTTAAAGTCCTGCTGCTTGGAGTGCTTGCGAAGGTCTTCGAGCCGTCCGCCGAGGGCGTCAAAGTCAAACTCGGACCGATCGAACAGGCCGGGCCGCCCGGCTCGCCCCGGAAGAAGCGGTGACAGGAGACTGGCGTGTCGGTCGTCCCACATCTCGCTCCGCCCCGGTCTCGGGACTTGTCGCCAAGGCCTGGGAGCATGGGGCCGAATCCACGGCCGTGCCGGAGCCCTCGGAGCAGGCCCTCGCCCGCGCGCACTCGTTCCAGGATGGCGTCTGCCTCTTCCTGGGTCAGCCGTCCGTCGGCGACGACCTCGACCTTCGGCGCGACTCGCGGATAACATCATCGCCGCTGACGGTGCTCCCTCTCTGCGCGAGCACCGTCCCTCCGAGGGCCGCGACGCTCAACACAGCCACAAGCACTGCGGCCATTATCCAATTTTTCGCCATTGCCATACCTCCGCGAGGACGGCCCCTAGGGTTGTACGGGGCAGAGTAGGCAAAAAAACTTGAAGAGAATTTGAAGGCGATGGCAACCTGTGTGGGGCCCTGTTATTCTAGCCGCCCTATGGTGATGCGTAAGGCCACGGCCAAGGAAACGAGTAGCGGCACACCTTGGTTGGCCCAGCGCCGGGCGGTGCTGGACGCGGCCCAGGCCATGCACGCCGAAGGGCTGGTCGTCGA
>CAUYXS010000073.1:0-6565 GCA_963577205.1 Dehalococcoidia bacterium
GGCACCCTCGAAGAAGAGATACGCACTGTCCTGTTGCCACGGGACCCCAACGACGAAAAGAACGCCATCGTCGAGATTCGGGCGGGGACCGGGGGGGAAGAGGCCGGCCTGTTCGCCGCCGACCTCTTCCGCATGTACGCACGTTACGCACAGGGTCAGGGATGGCAGGTCGACGTCGCCAACACGAGCGAGTCAGGCCAGAATGGGTTCAAAGAGATTGTCTTTGAGGTCCGGGGCATGGGTATCTACGGGCAACTGAAGTACGAGACCGGCGTGCACCGCGTGCAGCGCGTACCAGCCACAGAGACACAAGGGCGCATCCATACCTCAACTGCCACCGTCGCAGTCCTGCCCGAGGCAGACGAAGTGGAGGTCGACATCAAAGACGGCGAACTCCGCATCGACATCTTCCACTCGGGCGGCGCTGGCGGCCAGAACGTCAACAAGGTCGCTACCGCGGTGCGACTGGTCCACCTCCCGACCGGCATCATGGTCACCTGCCAGGACGAACGGTCCCAGCTTAAGAACAAAACCAAGGCCATGAGCGTGCTGCGCGCCCGCTTATTCGAGCGCCAGCTTCGTGAGGCCCAAGAGCAAACCGGCGCCATGCGCAAGGCCCAGGTCGGCACCGGCGAACGCTCCGAGAAGGTGCGCACCTACAACTTCCCGCAGGACCGCCTGACCGACCACCGCATCGGACTCACCGTACATGGCCTCGATGGCATACTCGCCGGCGAGATCGACCACATTGTCGGTGCGCTCAGGAAGGCCGAGCAGGCCCGTCTGCTGCAAGAGGCTGTCGCGTGAGCACGCTGGGCGCGCTGCTCCACTCCACGGGGCAGCGGCTCGCCCGCGCGGGCATCGCCGACGCCAGGCTCGAAGCCGAGCTGGTCTGGATGACCGCCCTAGACATCGACAGGGCAACCCTCTACGTCGAGCTACAAGAGGAGCCGCCTGCTAGCGGCGCCGACACCGCTGAGGCATTGATCGTGCGCCGGCTCCGCCGCGAGCCGATGGCCTACCTCATGGGCAAACGCGAGTTTTACGGGCTGAGTTTCCATGTCGCTCCCGGCGTTCTCGTGCCACGCCCAGACACCGAGACCCTGGTGGAAGAGGCGCTACGCCTCCTCCAGTCCCGCGGCCCTGTCCCGCTCGAAGTCGCTGATGTCGGCTGCGGCACCGGCATCATCGGCATCAGTCTTGCGGTTGCGCTGCCCAACGTGCACGTCTACGCAATCGACATCGCGGACCCCGCCCTTGAGGTAACGACCTTGAACGCGGAGCGCCTGGATGTCAGCGCCCGCGTAACGGTGCTCAAAGGCGACCTGCTCGCCCCGCTGCCGGGCCGTGTCGACATGATCACCGCCAACCTGCCCTACGTTCCCAGCAAGCAAGTGTCTCGGCTCGAGCCTGAGATCAGCCTGTACGAGCCGCGGGAGGCGCTCGACGGTGGTGACGATGGCCTCGACGTGGTGAGGCGGCTCCTCGACGACGTCCCGCGACGCCTCAGCGCCGACGGTTGGGTGTTGCTGGAACTCGACCCGCGGCAGATGCGCCGCGCACGGACCATCGCACGGCGTCCTTTCCCGGCTGCGCGGATCGTGACGCAGCTTGACCTCACCCGCCGCGAGCGGGTCTTAATCATCGACACCTCCCTTGCGGAGTCCGCATCGGGCTTAGCCTTTGATCAGAAACAGCAGCCCCGTGCCGAGGAGCACCAGCTCCACCAAGCGAACGAAGATTTGCTCAGAGATGCGGGTGACGATCCAGCGGCCAGCGAAGCTGCCAGCGAACATGATGGCGCCGATGGCCAGGCCAATCAGGAGAAGCCGCAGATCCAGTAAGTCGAAGCCGCGCTGGGCACCCAGACGCGCCACGCTCATCACCACGTTCCCTGCCCCGACCGTGCCGACGAAAGCCGCGCGGGTAAGTCCGTACGACAAGTAGAAGGGCCCGCCCAGCGGACCTGCCGCGCCAAACAGGGCAGCGACCGTCGACTGGAGAGCACCCACCAGGAAGAAGCCGCGCAGCCGCATCCGCCATGTCTGGCCCACCGGCATGTAGCGGTAGGCCAGCAGCACCAGGAAAAAGCCACCGAGCAGCCGCGTGAGGGCATCAGCAGGAGCGTGGGCCAACGCAAGCGTACCGATGACGGCCGCAGGGAGCGCGCCAAAGGACCACCACTGCACAACGCGCCAGTCGATCTCTTTCCAGTTGGCGATGGCGCGGGCTAAGTTGGCCATTGCCACAGCGACGGAGATGATCGGCACTGCCTCTCGCACGCCGAACACCGCCGCGAGGATCGGCAGCATAATGATGGCCGTGCCGATGCCGACCACACCGCCGATGACCGCCGCCACGAACGATGCGGCGCCAACGCCAGCCCAAATTAGAACCTCCATAGCACTCGCCTCGGGGCTCCACCCACAAAGAAAAGGGCGTGACCCTGTGGGTCACGCCCTTTCTGAGTGACATTGTGGCGAACGCTACAACAACAAGCGCATCCGAGACTGTGGTCCATTACGCCGCGTCGATGCCCGAGACGACCGCGTCGGTCATCTGCTCGGTGGATACGCTCGGCCCGCCCGCCGCGAGGTCCGCGGTGCGCAACCCTTCAGCAAGAGCGCCTTCGACCGCCTCTTCGATGGCCTGTGCCTCGCGCTCGAGCCCGAACGAGTAGCGCAGCATGAACGCTGCGCTCACGATGGCCCCCAGCGGATTCGCCTTGCCCTGGCCCGCAATGTCCGGCGCCGTCCCGTGGATCGGCTCGTAGAGCCCGCGCACCCGCCGGCGCCGCTCGCCGTCGGAGCGTGGGAGGCCTGCGAGGCTCGCCGACGGCAACATGCCCAGGGACGCCGTCAGAATTGCGGCCTCGTCCGACAGGATGTCCCCAAACATGTTGCTCGTCACGAGCACGTCGAAGTCAGCCGGTCGCGTCACTAACAACATGGCGCACGAGTCGGCCAGCTGATGCTCCAACGTCACATCGGGGTACTCGCTGGCGACCTCGTTGGCGATCTCACGCCACATGCGGCCGACCTCGAGCACGTTTGCTTTGTCCACCGACGTCACCTTCCGCCGGCGGCCTCGGGCCAGCTCGAAGGCCACACGCATGATGCGCTCGACCTCTCGCTCGGTGTAGCGCATGGTATCGACAGCATTGCGCCCGGCCTTGGTCGTCCAGCGCCGCTTGGGCTTGCCATAGTACAGGCCGCCGGTGAGCTCGCGGATGATGATCATATCCGTACCACGCACCCGGTCATTCTTCACCGGGCTGGAGTCCTCCATGCCGGGAGAGACGCGGACGGGGCGAATGTTCGCGAAGAGGTTCAGTGCCTTGCGCAGCCCGAGGATCGCTGCCTCCGGGCGGACGGGAGCGTTGTCCCATTTGGGGCCACCGACGGCGCCGAACAGCACCGCGTCGGCCTTCTTGGCCTGGACGACGGTCTCGTCGCGCAGCGGCGTGCCGTAGCGGTCGATGGCACTGCCACCGACCAGGTCGGACTCGTATCGGAAGGTGTGGCGGAACTTGCGACCCACGGCATCGACCGCCAGCCGCGCCGACGCGGTCACCTCAGGGCCAATGCCGTCGCCGGGCAGAACGAGGATATCGAAAGTTGCCATGGTTAGTTGTGCGCCGTTTCGTATTTTGCGATATCCGCAGCGTAGCTCAGCGTCAGACCGACATCGTCCAGCCCCTGTAGCAGCCGGTCGCGTCTGAACGGATCAATGTCGAAGTGGGCCTCAAAGCCCGCCGAGTCAGTGACAACCTGATTCTCCAAGTCCACCTTCACCTGGTACCCCGGCGTGTCCTGCGCTCGGCGCATCAACAAGCCGACATCGTCGGCGCTCAATTGCACTGGCAGCAGGCCGTTCTGGTAGCAGTTGCCGCGGAAGATATCCGCGAAGGAGGGAGCGATAATCGCACGGAGGCCGTACTGCTGCAGCGCCCACGGCGCGTGCTCGCGTGATGACCCTGAGCCGAAATTTTCTCTCGCCAACAGCACCGTGGCGTCGGCGTAGTCGGGGTCATTCAGGATGAAGTCTGGGTTGGGGGAGCCATCGCTCTTATAACGCCACGCGTAGAAAAGCAGCTCGCCAAAGCCGACTCGGTCAATCTTCTTGAGGAACCGCGCAGGGATGATCTGGTCCGTATCGACGTTGATACGGTCCAAGGGCAGCGCTATTCCGGTGTGAGTCTTGAATGGCTCCATGGTTCTCCTCTGCTGGGTTCGCACGTCACCTGGCGAGCTGGTTCGTCCTTTTGGAGTACCTCAGGACGAACGGGGATTCGCTACTCGTCGTCCTTCAATCACGATCTCGGCAACTGCTGCCATGCTCCCAGCACACTGTATCTCTTCGGACAGTTTTTGTTCATCCGGGACCATTGACGGTACTCTCAGCAGGCGCGCTAGCGTACCTCCCAGTCACGCACATCCGTGAAGTGGCCGGCGATGGCCGCAGCGGCCGCCATTGCCGGGCTCACCAAGTGTGTGCGCCCGCCGGGCCCCTGGCGCCCTTCAAAGTTGCGATTGGACGTAGAAGCCGACCGCTCGCCAGGAGCAAGGATGTCGGGATTCATGCCCAGACACATGGAGCAACCTGCTGCGCGCCAGTCGAACCCCGCCTCGGTGAATACCCGGTCGAGGCCCTCGGTCTCGGCCTCAAGCTTGATCCTCGTTGAGCCCGGGACGACCATCGCATAGACATCCGGGTGCACTTTGTAGCCTTTAGCGATGGCCGCGGCGGCCCGGAGGTCCTCGATGCGGGAGTTGGTACACGAGCCGATGAAGACTCGGTTGATGACCACCTCCGCGATGGGAGTTCCTGCCTCCAGGCCCATGTAGGCCAACGCCTTCTCTGCTGATTGGCGCTGGAGGTCGTCAGCCAAGCCCGAGGGCGTGGGGACTGTGCCGTCTATGGTTACCACCTGGCCAGGGTTGGTGCCCCAGGTGACATGAGGCTTCAGGCCGGACGCATCGATGGTGATCAACCCGTCGTAGCTGGCGCCCTCGTCCGTCGGCAGCGAGCGCCAGTGCTCCAGCGCGGCGTCCCACTCGGCGCCCCGAGGCGCGTAGTCACGGCCCTCCACGTAGGCGAATGTCACCTCGTCGGGCGCCACCATCCCCGCGCGGGCGCCTGCCTCAATGGTCATGTTGCACAGGGTCATGCGGCCTTCCATGGAAAGCGCACGCACCGCCTCGCCCGTGTACTCGATCACGTGGCCAGTGCCACCGGCGGTGCCGATGGCGCCGATGACGGCCAACGCCATATCCTTGGCCGTGCATCCCGGCGCCAACGGCCCCTCGAAGCGCACTTCCATTGACTTGGGCTTGGCCTGGAGCAGGCACTGGGTGGCCAGCACGTGCTCCACTTCCGACGTGCCAATGCCAAAGGCGAGCGAGCCAAATGCACCATGGGTGGACGTATGGCTATCGCCGCAGACGATCACCATGCCCGGCTGCGTGCGTCCCTGCTCCGGGGCGATGACGTGGACGATGCCCTGGTTGGGCGAGTACATGTCGTAATACTCGATGCCGAACTCGCCCGCGTTTCGCCCCATGGTCTCTAGCTGAAGCCGCGACGTCTCGTCGGTGATCTCCACGTCGTGGTGCGAGCGGTCATCCGTAGGCACATTGTGGTCCGCCACAGCAACGGTTTTGTCCACGCGGCGGACCCTGCGTCCGTTCTGCCGCAGGCCGTCGAAGGCCTGGGCAGACGTCACCTCATGGACCAAGTGCAGATCCACATAGAGCAGCGCTGGCTGCCCAAGGTCCTCGCGCACCACGTGCTCGTCCCAAATCTTCTCGAACATGGTCTTCGGTGCCATGCAAACTCCTTGTTCCTCGACAGGCATCGCTGTGGCTGTGGCGGTGGCGGTGGCGGTGGCGGTGGCGGTGGCGTAGGATAGCGCCTCGTTCCGCGAGGCACCAGCCAGCGACGTTGGTCTGCGCTAGACCGCCCCTACAGCCTCGGGGCGCTTCGTCGTGTCGCCCATGGCAAGGAGCCGGTTCAATGCGTGCATGTAGGCCTTAGCCGACGCCACGATAACGTCAGTGTCCGCACCTCGGCCGATGTACGTGCGTCCATCCTGTTCGATGCGGATGCTCACCTCGCCTACGGCGTCGATTCCTTCGGTGACGGAGTTCACCGAAAACTCGGTGAGCTCGTTCGGCACCTTGACGATTCGATTGATCGCCTTGTAGACGGCATCGACCGGGCCGGAGCCCGTGCAGGCGTCGGTGAAAGCCCCGCCCTCGCTATCAGACAGTGTCACGGTGGCTGTGGCCACCTCACGGTCGCCGCAAGTGACTTGGACGCGATCGAGCGTGTACGTCTCGACGAAGGAGACTGACCGGCCGCTCATCAGCGCGACCAGGTCCCGGTCCATGACCTCCTGCTTCTTGTCGGCCAGCTCTTTGAACTCAGTGTAGATTTCCCCCATTTCTTCGTCGGTGGGGACATAGCCCAGCTCACCCAGGCGCACACGCAGGCCGTGAGTGCCACTCAGCTTGCTCAAAACCAGCTCGCTGCGCGGCACGCCGACGGAAACTGGGTCGATGAT
>CAUYXS010000074.1:0-6526 GCA_963577205.1 Dehalococcoidia bacterium
TGGTGCTCGTAACCGCGGTTGTGGGTGCTGTGCGCGAAGGCGTCGACTTCCTGCCGCTGACCGTCGACTTCGAGGAGCGACTGTACGCGGCGGGGCGCATTCCCGGCTCCTTCTTTCGGCGCGAGGGGCGGCCGACGACTGACGCGATCCTGGCTGCGCGAATCACCGACCGCACCATTCGGCCCCGCTTCTCCAAGAGCGTGCGCAATGAGATGCAGGTCATCGCCACCGTCCTGTCCGCCGACATGGAGAACCAGCCGGACATTCTGGCCATCATTGGCGCCTCGGCGGCGCTCTCGATGTCCCAGATCCCGTTCGACGGCCCCATCGCCGGCACACGCATGGGCCGTGTCGACGGCAAGCTCGTCATCAACCCGACGTACTCAGACCTGGCGCGCAGTGACCTCGACCTGACGGTGTCCGGGAGCCGCGATGCCATGATCATGGTGGAGGCGGGAGCCAAAGAGGTTAGTGAGGACGTGATCCTTGAGGCTTTGGCCATGGGCCAAGAGAACAATGTTCGGCTCATTGAACTGCAGGATCGCCTCGTCGCCGAGATGGGCAAGCCGAAGCAGACTGTGGAGGTCCCAACCCCAGAGCCGGACGATGGACTCGAGGCCAGAGTTATCGAACTGGCCAAAGCGAAGCTCGAAGCCGTCATCGACCGTGGCGAAGGTAGGGGCGAACGCTCCCCTGGCATGAAGGCCGTCGAAGAGGAGGTTGCTGCCGCTCTGGCAGACGACTTCGATGCGAAGCGCGTCGCCAAGACCTACGGTGCCGTGGTCAAAAAGACGGTGCGGGCGAAGGTGATTACTGAAGGCAAGCGTCCGGACGGTCGCGGGCTCGAGGAGGTGCGGTCGCTCTCCAGTGCGGTCGGTCTCATCCCTCGTACGCATGGCTCGGCGCTGTTCCAGCGCGGCGAGACACAGATTCTGACGCTGGCCACGCTGGGCTCGATGAGCATGGAGCAGAGGCTGGACAGCTTGACCCCAGGAGACCGCAAGCGCTACATGCACCATTACAACTTCCCGCCCTACTCCGTGGGCGAAGTGCGGCGCATTGGCACGGGCCGGCGTGAGATCGGCCATGGCGCGCTCGCCGAACGGGCGCTGGAGGCCGTGATCCCGGACGAAGCGGAATTCCCTTACGCACTGAGGCTCGTATCGGAGGCGCTTGGCTCCAACGGCAGCACCTCAATGGGGTCGGTGTGCGGGAGCACGATGTCGCTGATGGACGCGGGAGTGCCCATCAAGGCACCGGTGTCAGGTGTGGCCATGGGGCTGATGACGGACGAGGCAGGAAACTACGCGGTGCTCACGGACATCCAGGGCGTCGAAGACTTCATGGGCGACATGGACTTCAAGGTCGCTGGCACCCCAGCCGGGATTACCGCTCTCCAGATGGACATCAAGGTGTCGGGCATCACGCCAGAGATCATGCGCAAGGCTCTGTTCCAGGCCAACGACGGCCGCGCCTTCATCTTGAAGCACATGCTTGAGACACTGGCCCAGCCGCGCGCAGAGCTCAACCGCTACGCACCGCGGATGATCCGGATCATGATCCCGGTGGCCAAGATCGGTGCGGTTATCGGCCCAGGCGGCAAGACCATCCGAGCCATCATCGAGGAGACCGGCGTCAGCATCGATGTCGGCGACGACGGCTCGGTGACCATCGGCTCTGCCGACGGCGAGGCCGCCGACAAGGCCATTGGAATTATCGAAGGACTGACAAAGGACGTTGAGGTGGGCCAGATTTACACCGGGAAAGTGGTCCGCCTGATGAACTTCGGCGCCTTCGTCGAGATTCTGCCAGGCAAGGACGGCCTGGTGCATATCGGCGAGCTGTCGGCCGATCACGTCCCGTCCGTCGAGGCGGTGGTCAGCGTGGGTGACGAGCTTACGGTGATGGTCACGGAGATTGACCGCATGGGGCGAGTCAATCTGTCTCGCCGCGCGGTGATCGAAGGCGACCAGTACTCAGCGCCTCCTGGCGGCGAGCGTCGAGAGGGCGGGCGTGAGCGCGACCGAGGCCCCTCGCGCGGCCCGCGCCGCTAATAGAGGCCAAGGTTCGATGGGGCGAGTGATTCGTCGGCTCGGGCTGTGGCTCGTGCTGGCGGGGCCTGTCGGTGTTGTGGTCGGTGCCGCTGTCGCGTTCTTCGATAGCGGCACTGACGACTTCTTCCGTGCGACCGCTATCATCGGCGGCGGCGCCGTTGGCGGGACGCTCGCGATCGCCGGTGCCTTCGCCGCGACCGCAACCACGGTGGTCGGCCGGAGCGCGCTCCGGCGAACAGGAGGCTCTGAGTTCCTGTCGGGCGCGATCGTCGCTTACGGGGTCATCGCGACGGGCCTGGTGCTGGCCTGGACGAAGTAGCCGAGGCGCCGTCGTTGTCCGTGAGACCGAGCAGCAGAGCGGCGTGGTCACTGACCGCGTCGCGGCGCTCGTTCGCACCGTCCTTAGCCCATTGGTAGCGGGCGCTCTCGAGTCGCGGAATCAGCGCCTGGTTGACGAAGGCCTCGTCAAGACGGAAGCCGTTGCCCGCGTTCGGCGAGTACCAGGTATAGGCCCTGGTGTCGCCGTGCAGCCGTCGGAAGGCGTCGGCCCACCCCGCGCGCTCCATCCCCACCATCCAGTCGTCGGACTGCTTACTGAACACAGGAGACTCTTCGTCGATGCCGATGCGCCCTGTGTTCGTGTCGCCGGCCACCAGGGCCGGGCCGTCGCGCCAGGACCTGGCGAAACGTAGCACCGCGCGGTGGAACGCGTACTTGGCATGTCCTCGGGAAGCGAAAATGGGAATGTGGACCGCGCCCACCGCGAACGGTTCTTCCGCGAGCACGCGAACAGGCAGCCAGCGTTGGCGCGGGCGTGGTGCGCCGAAGAGCGACAGGTCTTCAAGGGGCCAGCGCGACGCTACCAGCAGGGCGTTGACTGCCGCATTGGCCGGGTCGGCCGTCGTGCGCTGGTGGATCAGCCCTGTGCCCGCGAGAGCCTCCGCGAGCCATTGGCTGGGTGGCGTCCCACGGAACTCGCTGAGTGCGACGACGTCGGCGCCCCATGCGGCGATCTGCTCCGCGATGCGCTCGACGCGGCGACCGCCGCCGGCGCGAATGTTCCATGCAATGAGGTTGGTCATGCGGGCTGGCCGACCTCGCTCCAGTGCCTGGCCTGGCGAGACTTACACACCTGAAGGGCGAGCCCGCGTTCTTTGAATGACTGCATGGAGCAACCCGTCCCTTTGTGACTCAGCCGGCCGTCGCTAGGCGGCGATGCCAAGCGGCAGGTCGACGGTGTACTTGGCTAGCATCGCATCCAACTGCGCGGCGGTCTGGGCGTCCGGCTCGACGAGTGGGAGCCTAGGCAAGCCGACGTTGAACCCGGCTTTGTTCAGACAGTACTTCACCGGGATGGGGTTGGCGACGAGGAAAAGGTCTTTGCTGATCGGTAGCTGGCGGCGGTGCTCCGCGGCGGCGGCGCGAAGGTCACCCTCAAGGATGTCGTGGATCATGCGCTGGATCTGCAGTCCGATGAGGTGGGCGGACACGCTGACAACGCCGTAGCCGCCCATGGAGACGACATGGAACGTGTCGGCGTCATTGCCGCTCCATACGTGGAAGCCGTCAGGCGCATGGTCGATGATCTCGCCGATCTGCGCCATATCGCCGGAAGCTTCTTTGACGCCGCAGACGTTCGGCAGTTCCGCGATGCGCAGGCAGGTTTCCGCCGTCATATTCACGATCGTCCGGCTCGGCACGTTGTAGGGCACAACGGGAAGGGCGGTGCTGGCCGCGATGGCCTCGACGTGGCGGAAGATGCCCTCTTGCGTGGGTTTGTTGTAATAAGGGACGACGATCAGAAGGCCGTCAGCGCCCGCGCGCTCCGCCTCCTTGGACAGGTGGACCGTTTCGGCGGTGCCGTTGGTGCCGGAGCCCGCGATGACGTGGGCGCTACCGCCGACGGCCTCTTTGACCTCCGACCACAGCCGGTAGTTCTCGTCCGGTGCGAGCGCGGGGTTCTCCCCTGTGGTCCCAGTGACAACGAGCCCCTCGGTGCCGGAGGCGACGAGCGCCTTGGCCAGACGGCGGGCCTGGGTATAATCCACGGCCCCGTTTCCGTCGAAGGGCGTGACCATCGCTGTGAGCAGCCTACCGAAAACAACCATCGCGGGCCTCCTGTCTGAGCGTGCGCGCTTCAAGGTACTGTAGCCTCGGCCGTCGGCGCGCCGCAAGTATCGCCCACTCGCACCTGCCACGCGCAGGCTGAGGTCAGCGCGCCGTGGCGCGTGTATCCTCCCAGCCATGCGCATCCTCTCCTGGAACGTGAATGGTCTCCGATCGGTCCACAATAAAGGACTGTTTCTGGAATGGCTGCACGAAATGTCTCCAGACGTACTCTGCCTGCAGGAAACGAAGGCGGCGGAGGACCAGTTGCCATTCGACCTCCGCATGGTGGAAGGCTACGAGGCGCACTTCGCTTGGCCGGAGCACCGCAGGGGTTACAGCGGGGTTGCGCTCTATACCAAGGAGGCACCAGCCTCCGTGCAACGCAGGCTTGGCGTGCCGGAGCTCGACATGGAGGGACGCATGCTGGTCGCAGACTACGGCGCCTTCGTGTTGCTGGGCGTGTACTTCCCT
Source organism: Dehalococcoidia bacterium (assembly GCA_963577205.1). GTDB lineage: Bacteria > Chloroflexota > Dehalococcoidia > Lucifugimonadales > Australimonadaceae > CAUYXS01. Next base: position 4,635 of record CAUYXS010000074.1, read on the forward strand.
AACGGCCGCTCGAAGCCAGAGCGCCTCGACTACAAGATGCGCTTTTATGATGCGTTCCTGCGCTACGTCGACGGGCTCCGCGCGGAGGGGAGGCATGTGGTCTTCTGCGGTGACGTGAATACGGCGCACTACGAGATCGACCTGGCGCGGCCCAAGGAGAATGCCAAGGCCTCCGGCTTTCTGCCCGAGGAGCGAGCCTGGATCGACCAGCTGCTGGCTCACGGCTACGTGGACGCCTTCCGTGCCTTCCACCCGGAGCCGGAGCAGTACACCTTCTGGGATAACATCACCCGCGCCAGAGAGCGGAACGTGGGCTGGCGGATCGACTACTTTTTCGTCGACGAAGGGATGATGCCGTCGGTTGCCGACAGCTTCATAATGGCCGACGTGACGGGCTCGGACCATTGCCCCATCGGGCTCGATATCACCCTGCCGAGCTAGGCACGGGCCGCTGCCGCGAGATGTAGAAGTAGGCCGAGTCAAGGGAGATCCGGCCTTGCTCGCCGGCCTGTTTGACGGCTTCGGTGCGGCCTACTCCTACTCGCTCCACAGGTAGCGTAAGTGCGTCACGAGGGTCTGCCGCTAGCATTCCTCCATCTTCGATGAGCAACCTGGTCTCGGCGCGAGGCTCGTGGAAGAAGGCGGCGACAATGCGAGGCCAGGTATTATCTCACGTTGACCCTTCGGGAACCTCAGCGTGAAAAAGAATCGCGCACCGGCGACCTGCGATCGAGTACGTACGCTCTTATGCACGAGCGCGGAGTAGCGCGTTGCGGCGGACCAACTCCTCTGCGATCTGGACGCCGTTGGTGGCCGCGCCCTTGCGAAGGTTGTCAGAGACGACCCACATGACAAGGCCATTCGGATGTGAGGCGTCCTGCCGGATGCGCCCGACGAAGACTTCGTCGCGGCCGGTGGCCTCAGTGGCCAACGGGTATTCGTTGCGTGCGGGGTCGTCGACGACCGCGACGCCTGGGAACGCTGCAAGGAGTTCACGCGCTTCGCCAACGGGCATGGGGCGCTCGAACTCAATGTGGAGCGCTTCGCTGTGGGAGACCGGCACGGGAACACGCACGCAGGTCGCTGAGAGCGCGATCCCGGGTGCATGCAAAATCTTGCGCGTCTCTTCCACCATCTTTCGCTCCTCCTGGGTGTAGCCGTCTTCAAGGAAAGACTCAACTTGGGGAAGCACGTTGAACGCGATCTGATGTGGGTACTGCTCGGGGTGGATTGGCTCACCGGCCAGCACCTGCGCGGTTTGCTCGGTCAGTTCTGCCACGGCGGCGGCTCCGGTGCCCGACACGGCCTGGTAAGTGTCGACGATGACACGCTGTATGGGATTCACGCGATGTAGTGGATGGAGCGCCATCACCATCTGCGTCGTCGAGCAGTTCGGCACGGCCACGATGCCCCGGTGTCCGTCCACGTCGGCGGCATTGATCTCAGGAACCACTAGAGGGACGCCGGGGTCCATGCGGAAGGCGGAACTCTTGTCGACAACGACACAGCCCTGCGCCACCGCCATCGGTGCATAGATGTGGCTCATAGCCGAGCCGACCGCCATGAGAGCGATGTCGCACTCGGCGAAGAGCTCGGGGGTAGCCAGCTCAATCTTGACCTGCTCTCCGTTGAAAGCGATGCGCTTCCCAACCGACCTTTCTGAGGCGCAGACGCGGAGCGACGACAAGGGAAAGTCGCGCTCGGCGAGGACCTGCAGGGCCACCGTGCCCACCGCGCCGGTCGCACCGACGAGGACTACGCGGGGAGCACTCATAAGTCGAGCAGGCTGTTGAGGCCAACGGTTAGGCCGTCCAGCGTCATGACTTTGCGCACCGCCAACAGCACACCAGGCATGTAGCACTCGCGATTGATGGTGTCATGGCGCAGCGTCA
>CAUYXS010000075.1:0-6493 GCA_963577205.1 Dehalococcoidia bacterium
TGCATGGTCGAACGCAACGGTGCCATCAACCTTCGCGTACAGAGTAAAGTCGCGGCCCATGCCAACGTGGCGGCCGGGGTGAATCTTGGTTCCGCGCTGGCGGACGATGATCGTGCCGGCGTTGACCACTTGCCCGCCATAGCGCTTCACTCCGAGGCGTTTGCCCTGGCTGTCGCGTCCGTTGCGGCTGCTACCACCTGCCTTTTTATGCGCCACGGGTGGAACTCCTTGTCCCTGCTGGTGCGGGACTCGCTTTTGCTGAAATGGAAGCCGTGGAACGCTGGCCAGTGGCTATTTCTTTGATGGCCAACTGCGTCACCGACTGCCTATGGCCTGTTTTCACCCGGTAGCGGACCTTACGCTTGTACTTGAATACCACGATCTTGTCGGCGCGACCCTGTGTTGCCACCTCCGCGACGACATGAGCGCCATCGATGGTTGGCTGGCCGACCTGGACTCCGTCGTCACCGGACAAGAGTAGGACACGGTCCAACTCAACCGTGCTCCCCTCTTCGGCGACAAGTTTTTCGACCGTAATCAGATCACCAGGCTGGACGCGGTACTGCTTCCCCCCGGTCTCGATAATTGCGTACGCCATGGTTCCCCAAGCAGCCCCGTTTGGGGGCAACCTCGATATTCTAGGCCACGGCTTGCCGCCCGGCAAGCCGTGGCCTAGACCTAGTCTTCGTTCTCTTCCAATTCTTCGTCGTCGAAGTCCTCGTCGTCGGCATCGTCGCCCGGGCTCGCCTCGTCGATGCCCAAGGTCAACTGCGGCGGCTGCGAAGCCCCGGTGGCCCCGTTACCACTCTTGGCCTTGTCATCCCTAGCCTTGCGCCCGGTGGTGCGCTTCTCAACCTTCGGGGCCGACAGAACGGGGAGATCCGGCTCGTCCTCAAGGACGCCCTCCTTGAAGGCGCTCATGGAGATGACCTGGTCGCCCTCTTGGAGCTTAGTCATCACCATTACGCCCTGGGTGGTGCGGCCCAGCGTTCGGATCTCTTTGATGCGCGTACGGAAGACCATGGCCTTGGCGGAGCCGACCATCACTTCTTCCACGTCCGGCCCGACCACGACTGCGGCAGCCATGGGGCCGGTCTTGTCGGTGATCCTGAGCGCGATGACACCCTGGGCCCCGCGCCCGGTGGTGCGGAACATGTTTACGGCAGTGCGCTTGCCATAACCGCGCTCGGTCAGCAGCAACAGCTGGTCGGTGTTCTTGGCGACGTCCATCCCAACCACGTAGTCGTCGCCTACCAAGCGAATGCCGCGAACGCCGCCCGCGGTGCGAGTCTGGCGGACGCGGACGTCCTCCAGGGCGAACTGCGCGCCCTTGCCCTCGCGACTGACCATGATCACGGTCATATCGCTGTCGGCGAGGCGTGCTGTCAGCAGTGAGTCCCCCTTCTCCAAGTCCATGGCGGCCAGGCCGTTGGAGCGGATGTTGGCGAATTGGCCGAGGTTCATGCGCTTGACCTCGCCCTTGAGCGTGGCCATGACAATGAAGCGCTCAGCGGCGGAGGCGATCTCGTCGGGTTTGATGGCGACCACGGCGGTGACGAGCTCGCTGGCGTCGATATTAATTAGATTCTGGACTGGGGTGCCGCGCGTCTGACGGGTTGAGTCCTGGCCGATGAAGAAGACTCGCTCGCGGTACACACGGCCTGAGCTGGTGAAGAAGAAAAGCCAGTCGTGCGTGTCGGCGACGACGAGCTGACGGACCGCGTCACCCTCACGCGTCTGCTGCCCGCGAACACCCTTGCCGCCGCGCCGCTGGAGGCGGTAGGCCTCGATAGGCAGGCGCTTCAGGTAGCCGCGGTCGCTGAGCGTCACGACGACATCCGCGTGGGGCGTGAGCTCCTCCATGGAGAAGTTTGTGGCCTCTTGGTCCCAGAGCTCAGACCGGCGGGAGTCGGTGAAGTCCTCGCCCAGCTTAATCGTCTCCTCTTTGACCACGGCCAGCACCCTGGTGGGATCGCCGAGCAGGCCCTCGAGGTCGGCAATACGAACCTGGAGCTCGGTCCACTCGTCTTCGATCCGTTGGCGCTCGAGCGCAGCCAGGCGGCGCAACTGCATGTCCAGGATGGCCTGGGCCTGCGTCTCGGTGAGCGCGAACTGCGCCATGAGGCCGGAGCGGGCCGATTCCACGTCGTTGGAGTCGCGAATGAGCTGGATGACGGCATCGAGGTTCTGGAGCGCAATGCGCATGCCCTCGAGGATGTGGGCGCGAGAGCGGGCGCGACCGAGGTCATACTCGGCGCGGCGCTGGATTACCAGCCGCCTGAACTCGATGAAGTGAGTGAGGGCCGACCGGAGCGTTAGGGTCCGTGGCTGGCCGTCCACCAGCGCGAGCATGTTGACGTGGAACGCGCTCTGCATGGACGTGTGCTTGAACAAGTTGCTCAGCACCTGGTCCGGGTTCATACCGCGGGTCAGTTCGATGACAACCCGCATGCCGTCACGTCCGGACTCGTCGCGGATGTCGGAGATACCGTCGAGCTTCTTGTCTTTGACTAGGGTGGCGATCTTCTCGACCAGCGCTGCTTTGTTCACCTGGTAAGGGAGTTCGGATACGAGAATCCGCCGCCGGTCGCCGCGGTCCATCTCCTCGACGGTGGCACGGGCGCGGACCATGACCCGCCCATGCCCGGTGTGGTACGCCTGAATGATCCCCTCGCGGCCCATGATGATTCCCGCAGTGGGGAAGTCAGGGGCCTTGACGTGCTCCATGAGGTCGTCGACGGTGGCGTCAGGGTGGTCCACCAAGTGGACGATGGCGGCGCAGAGCTCGCCCAGGTTGTGCGGAGGGATGTTCGTGGCCATGCCGACCGCGATGCCGCCCGCGCCGTTCAACAGCAGATTGGGGAGCAACGTAGGCAGAACCGTTGGCTCTTGTTGGGAGCCGTCGTAGTTGTCGACGTAGTCGACCGTGGCCCGGTCGAGGTCGCCCAGCATCTGTTCCGCGATGGGGGCGAGGCGCGCCTCTGTGTAGCGCATGGCGGCCGGCGGGTCGTCGTCCACCGAGCCGAAGTTCCCCTGGCCGGTGATGAGCAAATGGCGCAGCGAGAAGTCCTGCGCCATGCGCACCAGGGCGGCGTAGACGGGGCTATCTCCATGGGGGTGGTACTTGCCGAGCACCTCTCCCACGATGGCGGCGCACTTCTTGAAGGCGGAGTTCGGCCGCAGCCCCATCTCGTGCATGGCGTAGAGGATGCGGCGCTGGACCGGCTTGAGGCCGTCCCGCACATCCGGCAGCGCCCGCGACACGATCACGCTCATGGCGTAGTCGAGGTACGCGGTGCGCATCTCCTCTTCGATGCGCACCTCTCGGACGCGGGAAGAGTCGAGGACCATGCATTCTCCTTCGGCCTGAGGGCCGGTTCTGGGGGGCGGAGCGGTTACCGCCGCCGTGCCCTGCCAGATGTACTAGATGTTGTGGTCAACCCTCAAGAGAGCCGCTACATTTGGCAGAAACACACCTAATTACCCAGACCGCGCGATTATACCAGAGAATGAACGGACTCAGGTAAGCTCCTGGCAGGCCGTGGCCTGCTTGATGCCGCAACGAAGCACATGGCCGTACTCCGGACTACCTGCCTCGGTACCAAGCCACCGGAAGGCGAGTCCAACGACGGAACTCCACGAGAACAATGTCGCTTTCACGCAGCAGCTCGATCACCTGAGCATCGAGCTGGAAACGGACGCCGGCGACATAGCTGACGAAGGGCTTGTGGGAGAGCAAGCTCAGGGGACTGCGAGGCCCGGCGGGGCCGTAGGGGCCCACTCGCAGCTGGAGCGGTAAGAAGCGCTCCGAGAGGGACATGACAGTCCGCACTGCGAAGAAAACGGTGAGGGCCACGAAGATCGCTGCGAGGGTGCCGCCGCCAGTGCCGATCGTGAAGGCCGTGAGCATGAAGCTGCCCCCAGCGAACAGTCCATTGCGGAGGGGTGGCTGCCACAAACCGTAGGGGCTTTCTGTCCAGACCAAATTGAACGCCATGTCGCAGACCTGGCAGCGGCGCTTCGGCGAGATGTAGCCGTGGCCGCACTCGTCCTTGGGGATGCGCTCCGTCATGCCAAGCCCTCCAAGAACGCAATGTAGGCGGAGAGAGATTTGAGGCCCTCTTCCTTCCGAGAGACAACGTACGCCATAGCGGGTGTGGCCTGACCGTCTTTGCCGACGATTTGGACATCCTCTCGATGGTACCCAACCGCGTGTCGGTCGAGGCATTCGGCGCACGCCGTCGTGATGGCGAATACAACTCCCCAGACGTCCTCACCTTCAACGGAGGTGAGGACGGCAACGCCACCGCCACGCGTGGTTGACCTTCGCGTAAACGCCACTTCGAAGTCCTTTGGGCACGATCCGACCTTGAAGCAGAAGCCGCCGCTGCACCGTTCACGCATCTGAGTCGAGTCCAAGTTGCTTCCGTACGCGAAGTACAGCACCGCTAGCTCCGAGCCTTCGTTGTCACCGGACTGAAGCGCTCAGCGCGCTCGATGAAGCCATCGAAGAGCCGCAGGAAATTCTTCGGCACCTCTGCCTCGCGTTCCGGGTGACACTGTACCCCGATGACCCAGTCGTGTTGGATGCTCTCAAGCCCTTCGATGATGCCGTCCTGGGGGTGGTACGCCGACGCGAGCAGGCCGGGCGCCCGGTGTTGCTCACGCAGGCCCTGATGGTGCCAACTGTTGGTCCGGTAGACGGCACCCAGCCCGATGATGGCGCCCAGCCGGCTCCCGGGCGAGACGTATACCTGGTGCACGGTTGCCTCGATTGCCTGGTCCTTGTCGATGTTGCCCGGACCATGGCCGGGTATGTGCTGGATGAGCGAGCCGCCGAAAGCTACGTTGAGTACCTGCATTCCGCGGCAGATGGCCAGCACCGGCATATCACGTTCGAGGGCGTGCCGGAGCAGCGCTAGCTCCATCTCGTCGCGCCCCGCCCAGGTTTCGACGCCCGCCTCGGGGTCAATCTCTTGGCCATAGTACTTGGGGTGGACGTCCGCCCCGCCACAGAGCAACAGCCCCGACACGCCTTCGACGGCCTTGGTCACACCGGCGAAGTCGTCCGGCACGACGAGCCTCGTGGTTGCCCCACGGCTCTCGACAGACGCGCGATAGGGCGCTGCCTCCCTGGCGTGGCTTGCGGTGACGGCGACGAGGGACATGACCGAAAGTATACCGGTGCTAGCCGAAGATGGCCTCGTTGAGCACGGCGCTGACCAGGACGTTGGGCAGGTCGACGACGGCGCTGACCCGCAGATCGACGGCGACGCTCGAGATCACGTAGGCCTGGTTGCGCGTGAAGCCGCGCTCCTGGAGCACGTCGATCATGGCGATGAGGGCGTTGCGCGCTGCGAGATTCAGGTTCTCGGCGTCGTTGGTCCCGTCGTCGCGGATCGGCAGGCCCATGGTAGCGGTGAAGCGCTCCGGGCCGGCGTGCGGGGTCCCGACGCCGTAGGTGTCGTGCTGAACTTGGGGAACACGAATGTTCCGACGAGTCGCCTCGCCTTTGTGCAGACGGAAGCGCACGACGGCGGTGCTCCCGGTCTCCACGGCACTGACGCATACCTCCCCGTCGCCCTGAGCGAAGTGACCGTCGCCTGCCGAGAACAAGGCCCCGTCGACGAAGACAGGCAGCAGCAACCGGTTGCCCTGGGTCATCTGCTTCATGTCCATGTTGCCGCCGTTCTCCCGAGGCGGCATGGTGCGCAGTCCCTCCTCGGCCGCCGGACCCTTGAACGGTACAGCGCCTGCCGCGCTGGGAAGGCGCGCCGAGAACCCCCGGGCTACGGCGTCACGCTCGCGTGCGGTCCACGCCCGCACCTGGGCATGCGACGGAGCGACGCCAGCCAGCCCAGTGAACGGTGCGCCAGGAACGCGCACGCCGGGAATCTGCGGGGACGTCGCCCACCCCTCGTCGATGTTCCAGTGGACGAGGTACGGTTCGGTGAAGAGGTCCCGGAGGAATCCCATGCCCGTGGCGATGGCTGTGAAGCCTATCGTCTCGGTCGTGATGTCCAAGTACTCGACCTCGAGGAGGTCTCCGGGCTCCGCCCCTTGCACCCAGACTGGTCCGGTCATGGCGTGCACAGAATTGAAGTCCGCGTGAGCCATGAGCTCCTCGGAAGTCATGCCTGGCTCCACGTAGCCGCCGAAGCCGTCGCGCATTTCCAGCACGAGCTCCTCGCCCGGCGCAATGTCGATGAGCGGTTCGACATCAGGGTGCCAGCGGTTGTGCCCCGTGCCAGGCTGGTCCTTCAGGAGCTTGGTGCGGTCGATCTCGATGCTCTTCATTTGCTCACTTCCGCGGCATCACGATTCGCTACTTCACGATCCGGCGCCGCATCAGGATGATGGCCAGGGGGGCGAACACGGCGATGTAGGCCAGCAGGATCAGAGTCGCCCAGATCATGTCAGCGGAGAAGTCGCCTGTAGCAAAGCCGCGTATCACCCGCGTGCCGTGCGTCAGTGGCAGGACTTGCGCGTAGCT
>CAUYXS010000076.1:0-6255 GCA_963577205.1 Dehalococcoidia bacterium
CTGTCGCGACGTGTGTCCCGTGAAGATCGACATTCCGAAGCTGCTTCTGAGGCTGCGCCAGCGTGAGGTCGGCGGTTCAGCCAGCGAGCGCTCTTCGACGTGGACGGAGCGCTTGTTGATGCGGCGTTGGCGCAGCACCGTGCTCACGCGCGCGGCGCTCGAGCGCTCCGCAAGCCTCGGCCGGTTTCTCCAGGGCCCCATCACGCGGCGCAACCGCATCCGTAAGTTGCCGGTGCCGGTCCTCGGCGGCTGGACCAAGGCGCGCGACTTCCCGCCGCTAGCGCCCAAGTCCTTCGCCACAATATGGCGCGACGAGCTGGCGGGCGATGGCCGTGGCTAAGTCAACGGAGCCGACGAACAAGGCCGAGTTCCTGCAGCGCGTGCGTGAGGCGCTGGGTAGGAAAGAGCCGCTGCTTTACCCACCAAATTACCCTCCGCTCAAGTCGGCCACCATTCGCCAAGAAGAAAAAATCCAGACGGTCCTTGCCCGGAATGCGGCGCGACGGCCACGCCTGCTAGAGCGCCTCGCCGAGAATGCCGGAGCCGCCGGATGGAACGTCCACCGCGTGTGGAATCCCGAGGACACTGCGCAGACCGTCGCCGACATTGCGAAGAAAGCCGGCGCCAAGAACGTCGTGCGCAGCTCTGAGGATGTCTTCAAGCCCATGGACCTCGACGGAGCGCTTCGTCGGGCCCGGATCAAGCCCATCGTCCTCGCCTCCAGCAGATCCCGCCCTCGAGCCGACCTTACCGGCATCGCCTTCGATGCGGACATGGGAGTGACCGGCGTCTCCTACGCTATCGCCGAGACCGCAAGCTGTGTCATCACACCTCGGCGAGGCCTTGCGCGCATCACGTCGCTGGCACCGCCGGTGTACGTCGCCGTGGTCCGGGCGGAGCAAGTTATCGAGAGCCTCGACGATTACTTCGCGCTCGTCCGCCTGCAGTACCAGCGCACGCGTGGGCGTGGCGTGAACTATGCCAACTTCATCTCCGGCCCCAGCCGGACCGCCGACATCGAGCAGACGCTCACCATCGGCGTGCACGGGCCCGGCGAAGTCCACCTCGTCCTCGTCTCCTAGCGGCCCCGCGGTCAGTGGCGCAGACGAGCGTACTGTGCTCGCCGCCTACGACGGGTAAGCAGGTCGGCCGCCGGCACCAGGGAAGACGCGGGCGACAGCCTGTGCAGCGAGCCGAGGCGACGGAGACACTGTTTTGAACCTCTGGGGAGCGACCAAGACCCACGCCGAGGAGATATACGGACACTGGCGTGTCCGCCGACCCTCGCTTCATGTAGGCTTCGCCCTCATGCCGATTCGTATCCGACCCGCCGAACCGAAGGACGTCGACACGTTGCTAGCGCTGTACGTGAGCGCCGACGAGACTGCGCACAACTTTCTGCCAGACTTCTTTCGCCCCACGTCGGAGTACCAACGCTCGAAGGCCGACATCGACGCTCAGTTAGCCGACGGAGACTGCGCACTGTTAGTGGCGGAGGATGAGCGCGGTGCTGTCGGCTTGGTGTCGGTGGCGATGCAATCGTCACCGACCTTCGGCGGCTTCGTGCCGCGGCGCTACGCCTATGTCGCTGACCTCGCGGTGGACGCACGGGCGCGGCGCGAGGGTGTGGGCACGCAGCTCATGGCTGCCGCCGAAGCGTGGGCGCGTGATCACGATGCCGACTCAGTCGAGCTCATGGTCGCTGAGGGCAACGATGGCGCGGAGGCGCTGTATCGGGCGTCGGGGTTTGAGCCGCGCTCCCGTCGCATGTGGAAGCGCCTCAGTTAGCGTGAGCTAGATGGTCACCACACGCCGGAGAGTGCGCCGGCGCTCCCGCTTCATGATCGCGACGATGCGCTCGACGGTATCCTCGACTGCGTCGGTCTCGTTTGGGATGACATGATCGAACCAAGAAATCTCCGCCATCTCCTCGCGGGCGCTGCGCAACCGCTTGGCCAACTGCTCTTCGGACTCAGTCTTACGCTGCCTAAGGCGTCGCTCTAGCTCCTCGATGGATGGAGGAGCAATGAATACCAGCACAGCATCGGGCGCCAGCTTCCGGATGCTCCGCGCTCCCTGTATGTCCACTCGCGCGATCACGTCCAAGCCGGCTCCCAGTGCGTTGCGGACTGGTGCCCTGGGCACGCCGTACCAGCGCCCGTAGACCTCTGCGGACTCCAGCAACTCGCCACCAGCGCGCATCTCTTCGAATCGCTCGGGCGACAGGAAATAATGGTTTACGCCGTCACTCTCGCCCGGGCGTGGAAGCCGGGTCGTGGCTGTGATTGCAAAATGGACGCCGCTGCCTTGGTTAGCTTTCATAGACTCGAGCACGGCGTCCTTGCCAACGCCTGACGGACCGGAGATGACCAGCAGCAGCGGCCCAGGGCTATGCACTATCCCTGGCCGTCGCCGCGGAGCATTGCGAGGTCTTGCCAGAAGCCAGGGTAGGTGACGCGGGCGGCCTCCGCGCCACCTACCTCCGTCGAGTCGCTGGCTAAGAGCCCCGCGACGCCAAGCATCATGGCCATGCGATGGTCGCCGTAGCTGCGGCCGTTGGCGCCTTTCAGCGCACCGCCACCCGTGATTCGCATACCGTTCGGTGTCTCATCAATGTTGGCCCCGAAGCGTCGGAGCTCGGTCACCGTCGCGCGGATGCGGTCCGTTTCCTTGACGCGCAACTCTTCGGCGTCGGCGACGACTGTCGTGCCGTTTGCGAAGCAGGCAGCCAGCGCCAGTACTGGTATTTCGTCCTGCACTCGTGGAATCAGTGCTCCCGTCATCTCCGTCGCTTCGAGCCGGCTGGAGCGCGCGACCAGGTCTGCAACAGGCTCGCCCCCCTGCTCGCGCTCGTTCTCGATGGTGATATCGGCGCCCATGGCTGCGAGCACATCTAGGACGCCCGTCCGCCCTGGGTTCATACCAACTCCCTCGACGCGCACCTCTGCGTCGGGGTGGCAGACGGCGGCGACTAGCCAGAACGCCGCGGAACTGATATCGGCGGGCACGGCCACGTCCACTGAGGCCGGGCGCCCCGGCCGAAGGGTGATAACGAGGCCGTCTTCCTCGACGCCGATCCCCATCGCCCGCAGCGAGCGCTCAGTGTGGTCACGAGAGAGCGCAGGCTGCTCGATGATGGTCTCGCCTTCGGCGAAGAGGCCGGCGAGCAGCAGCGAGCTCTTGACTTGGGCGCTGGCGACGGGCAGCCGGTAGCGGATGCCGTGGAGCTCGCTACCGCGAATGGACATAGGTGCCAGACGGCCGCCTTCGCGCCCGTCGATACTCGCGCCCATCTCGCGAAGCGGCGCAATGATGCGGTCCATGGGGCGAGAGCGCAGCGATCGGTCGCCTGTTAGCACGCTAAGGAACGGCTGCCCCGCCAGCAGCCCGGCCATGAGGCGCATAACGGTGCCGCTGTTGCCGGCATCGAGCACGTCGCTGGGCTCCTGCAGGGGTCTGCCTTGGATGATGTAACCGTCGCCCGAGGGCTCGATGACGGCGCCAAGGCCCTTGAGCACCGAGATAGCAGACGCACAGTCAGCCCCTGGCCCGTAGTTCGAGACCCGGGCCTCTCCGTCGGAGATGGCGCTGAGGATCGCGGCACGTACAGAGATGGAGCGGTCGCCCGGTGGAGTGATCGTCCCGCCAAGGATTTTGGGCTTGTGGACCGCCTGCCTCATGCTCTCCTAAGACAGTCTTGGAGGGCAGCCCTAGGCTCCGACCAAGACGTGGGCGAAGTCTATCACCGGCCCGAAGACGAACCCGAGTACGCTGACGTTGCCGAACACCTGGAGTCCGATGACCACGATCAGTATTAACGGGCCGTAAACCTCAACCCGTCGTAGTGCTGGCAACCATGCCTTTGGGACGATGCCGCGCAGGATGCCGGACCCATCCAGCGGCGCTAGCGGTATGAGGTTGAACGCCGCCAGGATCAGGTTCAAGAGCACCCCATACAAGCCCACGAATGATGCCCAGGCTCCCGGCTCGAATCGCCCGAGCGAACCGCGGTCGATGGACCCGAAGTCGAGCAGACCGGCGTGGAACAGCATCGCCACCGCGAACGCGAGGATGAGGTTGGACGCCGGCCCGGCCACCGAGACCGCCGCCATGCCGCGCCGGCCGTGACGCAGGGCCGACGCGTTCACCGGGACTGGCCGTCCCCAGCCGAATCCCACCACAAGCAACATCAGCGTGCCTATGGGGTCGAGGTGCGCCTTCGGATTCAGCGTGAGCCTGCCCAGCCGCCGAGCGGTTGAATCGCCAAGCTGGTTCGCGGCCGCCGCATGCGAGAATTCGTGGACCGATATGCTAATGAGCAAAGCCAGCGCGACGGCCGTCAGCTGCGCAAAGAAGATGAACGGGTCTTCCCTAAGCTGATCCCTACCTGCGAGTAGCATCGACGAAGGTCCGGGCCCCGCGGCTACTCGTCATCGTAGTCGTCCTCGTCGGGTTCCGGCTCAGGGGCAGGCCGACCTTGACCGCCGCCTGGCATGCCCAGCGAAGGGATGGTCGCGGAGCGTCGATCATGCCGTCGCTTGGGAGGCTCGGCCGGCAACTCGAGGATTGCGGCTCGGAGCGCCTTGAAGTCGGCCGCAGACTTGCCCGCGGCGTCGACGACCACCGCGGAGACACCACACTCGTGAAGTCGCTCGACCTCCTCCTTCACAGGGAGACTGGCCAGGTGAACGAAGAGCCACTTGGACGTCACGCTACGAACCCTCGCCACCCGCATGAGCTGGTGGACCGTCATGGCCTCAGCGTCGGCGAGCGACACGAGGAAGGCGTCGACCGGCAGGTCTTCGATGGTCCGAAGCAGACTGTCGTCCAGCTCGGGTGAGACCTGCATGACCTGGGTCCGGTTCTTGCCTCCCAAGGCAGCTAGCGGAGTCAGATCCGAGGAGAACACCTGGAAGTCGCTCCCCTTGGGTGGCTCGGCCTGCGCCTCAGTCACCCAGGTGCCCCAGGGCACTTCGCCCAGCGCTTTGGCGGCCTTGTCCAACGCCGACTTCGTGCCCTCGCCGGTCAGGAACGCGCCGTCCAGCCCGGCGTCGACCACGAGCTTCATCTCTGCGCCGGCACCTGAGGCCACTGACGCCAGCAGTAGCACCGGGGGTGCCTTCTCTCGGCGTGCGCCGACCGCGAATCCCAAGGGCTGGGACGTTCCGTGGGATGCCTCTTCCAGTTTGTCTGTCAGCTTGCTCATGTTGTCGAGGGAATCCGGGACCGGGTATTGGCCTACGCCAGGCCATGGCCACGTCCAGATCCTATCATTCGGCTGCGTGTGGGTGTGGTACCCTCGTTCCTCGTGTCTGGCGAAACCACCCTCGTGAAGTACCTCGTTGCGGCGAGCGTTGGCTCTCGGCGGCACTGCGCGTCGCTAATAATTAGCGGCTCCGTGGCTGTCAACGGCGTGGACGCGCCCAGCCTCACCCAGCTTGTCAGGCCGGACGACAACGTCACCGTCAACAGGTCCTCGGTCCGGGCCGACACGACCGACCTTGTTTACCTGGCTGCGAACAAGCCTGTGGGCCACCTGAGCGCGGTCCGCGACGACCGTGGCCGGCCGACCGTGATCGACCTTGTGCCCAAGCCGTGGCGTATGCCGGGACTGGTCATCGCGGGCCGACTCGACCTCAGAAGCACGGGGCTCGTCGTCCTGACCAATGACGGCGACCTCGTCCACCGGTTGACCCACCCGAGCTTTGGTGTCGAAAAGGAATACCTCGTCGCCATCGATCGCCCGCTGCGAATTCAGGACCAGCGAAAGCTTGTCTCAGGCGTATCACTGGACTCCGGGCTTGCCAAGGCAGAGGAGGTGCGCGAGGTGCCGGGCCCCGGCGCGCGGTACCGCGTGGTGATGACCGAGGGGCGTAAGCGTGAGGTGCGCGAGATGATGGAAGCCGTCGATCGCCGTGTGCTCACGCTGGAGCGGGTGCGCATCGGGGCCCTTCGGCTTGGTGACCTGCGCTCAGGCAGCACACGCCGCCTGAGCCGGACGGAAGTCGCTGCGCTGCGGCGCTTCACGACGGCTCGAAGCCCGGCGGATGCGGACTCTGAGGCGCGACCCAGGGGCGGCTCGCGGTCATCGAGCTCGCGGCCATCAGCCCCGCGGCCATCGGGCTCGCGGCCATCGACTTCACGGCCAGCGACCCCGGACTCTGAGGCGCGACCCAGGGGCGGCTCGCGGCCATCGGGCTCGCGGCCATCGGGCTCGCGGCCATCGACTTCACGGCCAGCGACCCCGGACTCTGA
>CAUYXS010000077.1:0-6136 GCA_963577205.1 Dehalococcoidia bacterium
CGCCGTCTACTTCGCCGCGCCGCTGTTTGACGACCAGATCGCAGCGGACCCGACAAAGGTCCCGACAGTCGCCGGGCTGATCGCTGCGGCAATGATCGCGACCAACGTGAATGTATTCGTGGCCGAGTTCTTCCGCGGCCAACTGCAGATGCGCGCCCACGCCACCCTCTGGATTCTTCGGGACGTTGGGTGGGTGGGCGTCGTGGCGGGCTTGGCCGCGAGCGGGGCCTCCATCGAGGCCATCGTCGGCGCTTACGCGGCATGGCTGTTGCTGCTCAGCGCGTTCGGCCTGGGCTTCGTCGTGTCCCGGACAGGACTGGTCACGCCGAGCTTCGCCGGCATGCGCGCGCTCATGCGCTTCGGTGGTTCCTTCGCGGCCGTACACCCCATAAGCTGGCTGGCAAAGCACGGGAACGTCTACTTCATCAGCATCGTACTGGGGACGACGTCCGTGGGTGTCTATGGGTCCGTACGGGCGGTTGCGGAAGGGACGTTACTGATCTCCGGTGTCCTACTCATGGCGCTGGGCCCCACGCTGGTGCGGCTGTACACCGCGGGCGACTACGCGCAGGTCCGCCGGTATATGCAGCTGGCCGTGCATGCTTTTCTCCTGTTGGCTGGGCCGCTGGTAGCGGCCGTCGCGCTCTACGCTGAGCCCATTCTGCGGTTGTTCACTGTGCCTGAGATCGCCGCGGAAGGCAGCGCAGTTGCCGCGCTGCTGCTGCCCGCAATGCTGATGCTCGGTGTCTACAGCGTCATGGCGGAAGTCTTTTCGCTGACGAAGCGGCCCGGACAACTGTTGCTGACCAATGGGCTCATGGCGGCGGCGCAGGTCGCTGTAAACATCACATTGCTTAGCCGAATCGGGCTGAAGGCCAGCGCCATAGGCGAGCTCACCGCGTACTCGATGGGGGCGGCATTCGCATTCTGGATGGCACGGCGCCGCTTGGGGCTAGGGCTCGATCTCGGACGCACGGCCCGTGTTGCCGCGGCGGTCGGCGTGGCGGTTGTGGTGGGACTGCTGCTGCCCAGGGATGGCTGGCCGGCCGTCGGCGGCCTGGCGGCCTTTAGTGCGGCCTACGCGGCCGCTGCCCTGGCATTCGGTGCCGTTACGAGACACAGTATTCGTGAGGCCGTCATCGCGGCTAGCCGGGCCTCCGGCGCATCGCGGAGCACCGAGGCACCGTTTCCCTAGGCTTGGCGCCGCTCCCACTCCGCAAGCCATGCGCGTTGACCTACTCGTGCGCGGTCGAGATACTGCGCGCCACCAGACCCGCGTGGAGGCAACGAGTGACCCAGGCCACAGACTTTTTCGACGTCATCTACAGCACGCGGGCGATCCGCCGGTTCAAGCCGGACCCTGTGCCGCAGGATCTGATGCGCCGCGTGATTGAGGCGGCGACGCAGGCCCCAAGCGGTGGCAACACGCAGCCGTGGCGCTTTCTCGTCGTGCGCAACCCTGCGATAAAAGCCAAGCTAGGAGACGCGTACCTGCGCGGCTTCTCGGACTACAGCGGCAAGTCGGCGGACCAGCTCAGGGCGGAAACAACGGAGAGTCCGAACGCTGATCTTGCGGTCCACTTCGGGGAGGCACCGGTGGTCGTGGTCGTCTGCGCTGAGTTTCGGCCATCGCCGGGCGACAGCACCGGGATGGTGGGCCAGCCGAGTTCGCTGTACCCGGCGGTGCAGAACATGTTGCTTACAGCCAGGGCTCTTGGCCTAGGTGGGGTGCTGACCACTAACCATCGCTTCCACGAAAAAGACATCAAGGCAGCCCTCGGCATCCCCGATAACGTGGTTATCTTCACTATGGTGCCCATGGGCTATCCCCGTGGTCGGCATGGACCCAAGACTCGGCAACCAGTGGAAGAAGTGAGCTTCTCCGATCGCTGGGACGGCGCACCGGTCTTCTAGCTCGTGCCCGAACGCAGCACTAGCTTTTTCAGCGACAGCCTTCGGATGGCCGCGACCCTGTTCACGCCGGATGACGGCGGCCAGCACAGCGGCATCGTCATGTGCCAAGGGGCCGTCGGCACGATGCAGTTCTTCGGGTTTCCGGACATCGCACGCCGCTTCGCCGAGCTTGGCCACGCTGTCCTGATCTTCGACCACCGTGGCTTCGGCGGAAGCGAGGGCGAGCGCGGCCGTACGTTCGCCCTCGAGCAGGTGCAGGACATCCGCGACGCCATGAGCTTCCTCCAGTCTCAGCCTGAGGTTGACCCGGAGCGGATCGCACTGTTCGGTACCAGCATCGGTGGTGGCAGCGCCGTGTACGCGAGCGCCATCGACTCCCGCGCGCGCTGGACCATCAGCGCAGTGGGCTTCGGCGACGGCGAGCGAATGGTTCGCGCCGGCCGTGACGGTACTGCATGGCAGGAGTTCCTCGCGGAAATCAAGGAAGACCGCCAGGAGCGCGTGGTAACGGGCCGTTCGCAACTCATTCCTCGGTCCCGCATCGCCCAGCGCGACGAGCGTTCGCTTGAGGTCCGCGCCAGGGTCATCGGAGGCAACCCCGGCGCCGAGGCTGCCGTGCCGGACCTGACGCTGGAGTCGGTGGAACGACTCATCGAGTTCAGGCCGGTGCGGATGGCTGGGTTGATCGCCCCACGCTCGGTGCTCTTCATCTCCGCCGAAGAAGACCAGGTGACGCCCGCCGATGGCATCGAGGCCATGTTTGCCGCCGCCGGCGAGCCCAAGGCGTATGAATGCCTTCCCGGCATCGGCCACTATGAAGTGTACGAAGAGCCGCACGTCAGCCGCCTGATCGCGCTCACCCACGACTGGATCAACGCCAGCTAGCACCCCTCGCGGGCGTGGACACTCGCGCTTGAACAAAAAAGGGGCGTGACGTAGCGTGTCGTCACTACTTGGTGGGGGCGTGCGCAATGCAGGCAGAAATCAACGTTTCGGAGTGGCACGCTGACGATAAGCCGGCAGGGACTCCCTACGAGCGTGCTGTCCTGGGCTTCCGCAACTACTGGTACCCCATCGCCCAGAGCCGGCAGGTCAGCAACCGACCCTTGCGACGAATCCTCTTGGGCGACCCCATCGCGCTGTTTCGGCGCCGCGGGACAGTCTACGCCACCATCGACGAGTGCCCTCATCGCGGGGCGCGCATATCGGTAGGCAAGGACGAGTTTCCCGGCACTACGACTATCGCGTGCCGGTTCCACGGATGGGTCTTCGACGTGGCGCAGGGCGGAATGTGTGTGGCCGCGCTGACGGATGGGCCGGACAGCCCGGTGGCTGGCAAGATCCGCCTGCGTATTTTCCCGACTGAGGAGCGCAAGGGCATCGTCTGGGTCTGGATGGGAAAGGGCGCCCCGGTGCCACTGGAAGACGACGTACCCAACCTTCTTCTGCGGGACGCCACCATCGTCAAGGTCCGGCAGGCAGTGGTCTATGGCAACTGGCGCTACCACGCAGAGGGCGGCCTGGGTAACCACGCAGCGATGCTCCATGCCGACGCTGTCGGACGGCTATTCCGTAAGCAGTACGCCATATCGGGCGAAAGGAAGGTCGGCAACGTACTGGTCAACGACGAGGACGACGGCGTGTACCTGGCCTCGGACCAGCAGTCCGGCCGGTCCGGGCCCCGCGAACCGCAATCCATGTACCCTGGCCTGGGCTCCTGGCCGGCGCAGCGGCCCTGGCGAATAGTGCCGCAGAACTTCCGTCGCCCGGTGCTCGGCAAGGTCCGCGCCGCCGGTACTCGACTGCCGGGCTTCCTGCGCATCCCGAACTTCCCGATGATCGGCGCCCTCTACTACGAGTGGTACGTGGCTGTGGACAAGGACCACTACCTCTACTTCCAAGTCAGCGGCCACTGGCCCAAGAACCCCATCAGCAAGTTGTGGACACATCTGTGGTACCACCTCTGGGCGGGGCCAATACACAAGGGTCGCTTCAACAACCAGGACAAAGGGATGATCGGCGCCCAGACCGATTTCACGCGACGATACGGCGCCAACCGCCCGGCGAAGCTCTACCGGCCAGATGTCGACCCTATCGACTGGATCGACATGGCGAACCGCTATGCGCGTGGCGAGCCAGGGACGGAGCCCCTACCGACGTCGGCGGTGCGGACTGACACACCGGCGGAGCCGCCAGCGGGGCAGGCGCAAGCCAGAGTCAGCTAACCGCGCGACCGGAGGCAGGACGAAAGAGGCGCCCACCCCCCCCCTCGGGAGGAGGCGCTATCACCCGAGCGCTGGCTTCCTCGTCTCGGCGTGACTACAGCCCAAAGGCTACGTCGAGCGTGTCGCACATGTCGCGGAGCGACTCGACGACCTCGCGATGAAGCGGGATCCCCTTCGCGCGGTTCTCGATGGTCGCCTCAACCTCCGGCTGACCGGGGACCAGCACACGATCATGGCCGGCCGCAGGCTTCGTCGCCTTGAGCGTGCGCAGGAAATCATCCATGGTGTCCTTGAACTCAGGCACATCAATGAATGCGTCTATGGAGTAGGCCGCGACCATGTGTTGGTAAAACCCAGGGCCATTCCGCGCGGCGAACCCAGAGCCCGACAGGATGCTGCAGAGGATCTCGACCATGCAGGCGAGCCCATAGCCTTTGTGGGAGCCCATCTCGCGGCTGGTGCCCAGCGGCAGCGGCAGGTACTCGTCCGGCAGCAGCGCCGGCTCCATGACTGGCGTGCCGTCAGGACGGGCAAACGTGCCGGGCGGCAAGAGCGCGCCGTTGCGCTGGGCATTGCGGAACTTGTTCACGGCGATGGTGCTGGTAGCCATGTCCAAGACGAAAGGATCCTCCTCTCCCGCCGGCGCAGCGAACGCAATGGGGTTGGTGCCCAACCGGCCCTCGCGCCCGAACGTAGGAGGAACGACGGGCGTGGTCGCGGTCATGCAGACGCCGATCATGTCATGGGGCAGCGCGAGCATCGCGTGGTACTGCGCCATGCCGATGTGCTGGCCATTGCCGAGCGACACTACGCCCATTCCCGCCTGGCGAGCCTTGTCGATTGCCAATTGCATCGCCTTGGGGCCGACGATGATGCCGAGGCCACGGTCGCAGTCGATGGTGGCTGTCGACGGGCGCGCGCGCACGATCTCCCAATTGGGCCGCGGATTGATTTGGCCGTTGCCGAAGCCAGTCACGTAAGCGCGCAGCATGTTGGAGACGCCGTGACTTTCGTGCCCGCGGACGTCGGCGGTAACGAGGACATCCGCCGCCAACTCGGCGTCAGCGGAGGGCACGCCCATCTTCGCGATGACGTCGTGCGTCATCTGGCGAAGCGCCCCTTCGTCGACGCGGACAGTGTCTTCTTCCCTCACGTGAAATGCTTCGAGTGTCAATGCACCCTCCTCAGGTTGGTGGCCCAACTATGCCTGGGCTGGTGAACGGCGTCTAGGACGCCATTGGCTATCGTTACGGGGACTGATGTCACTCACGCAATGCGGATGAGAGCGCTAGCACCCATACCTACTCGAGGAGAAAGAACAAACAGAGACCAGAGTCGCCGAGCTCCCGTGGGCGCATGGCGAGGAACCTGCTGCGGCCGTGGAATTGAGTGGCAAGGCAAAGCCGCTGCCCCTACCGCATGCGCCGAAACCCGAAGCCATCTAGAAGGCCGGAGCCATCAGTGCATTACTCGGAGCGCAGCTCGCAGCCACGAACGAGGACGGCACTCTCGTTGCGCGCGGCCCTACTTGTACATGTGCAGGCCAACAGAGTGCGCGTCCTTTGCCGAACGAAGAAAGGCCGCTGTATCATGGCGCATCGCTTGCGCGGGCAGCAGGGGGAAAACAATGCGCGCCAGTGCTACTTCATTACTTGGAAGGCTGCAAAATGAGAATAAATCGTTGGCGGCAAAGGCGGCTCCCGTTCATCGCGGTATTGGTTGCGTTTGCCTGGGTGATTGCTGCCTGCAGCTCCGCAGCGGACGGCCCAACCGTTGCGCTACCAGCGACAATCAGCACGCCCTCGGTTGCGCCGGTATTGCTGCCGACCCCGACCCCGACCCCTGTTCCTACCAGCACCCCGACCCCTGTTCCTACCAGCACCCCGACCCCTGTTCCTACCAGCACCCCGACCCCTGTTCCTACCAGCACCCCGACCCCTGTTCCTTACGTCTACGACGATTACGGGTTCACCGTGGCTCTCGATGCAGGCTCGAGC
>CAUYXS010000078.1:0-6046 GCA_963577205.1 Dehalococcoidia bacterium
CACGAAGCGCTCCAATCCGGCCTCGATGGGGTTCGTCGTCGCATCGATGTCATTGCCGTGTAACGGGAGGCCCGCTTCGAGGCGGAGCGTATCGCGCGAGCCAAGGCCGCATGGCGCGGCGCCGGCCGAGGCCAACAGGTCCCAGATGGCGCTCGCGTCGCCGGATGCGGGCATGATCTCGACCCCGTCCTCGCCCGTGTATCCGGTGCGTGCAACCCATGCCCTGCACCCGTCCATTTGGCTCTCGGCGATGCGGAACGGCCGGACAGCGGAGGAGTCGAAGTCGGAGACGCTGGTGATGATCTCGATGGCGCGAGGCCCTTGGAGCGCGACCATAGCGACCTGGTCGGTGATGTCGGCGAGTGTCGCCTCTTCGCCGCGCTCATCGCGCCAGCGCTCCAACCAAGCGAAGACCGCCTGCGCGTTGGCGGCGTTGGCGATGACTAGGAAACGAGCCTCGCCAAGCCGATAGATGATGCCGTCGTCGATGATGCCGCCGCTTTCGTTGCAGAACAACCCGTAGCGGGCTCGGCCTACCGGCATGGCCTCGCCGATGTCGGCCGTGTGTACCCAGTCGAGGAGCGCGCGTGCGCCGGGGCCACCGACAGTGAAGCGGCCCATATGCGATACGTCGAAAATGCCGGCGTGGGTGCGGACGGCCCTCGCTTCGGCCAGGATGCCTTCGTACTGGACTGGCATATCCCAGCCGACGAAGGGCACCATGCGAGCACCTGCGCGGAGGTGAATGGCGTGTAGCGGTGTTTCTTTCACGAAAGCGCAGTGTAGCGGCTGGGCTCCGTGGCCGTCGAAGAGCGCCCTCGTGCCTACGACAGGCTTTCCCCTCGGCACCGTAGATCGTCGCCGGTGCACCAAATGACCACCCCTCGGCGTTGGCACCTCAGTCGCGCGTATAAGCGGCGGAGCACTTGGAATGCCAGATGCCCGTCGAAGCGCCGCGGCGCTTCGACGGGGTTCGCGCACGCGGCATCAGCGTAGAAGCCGGGCGCGCTGGTCTGCTCTGGCTTGGCACGAGTGACGACGAGTTCTGCAAACAGTTCGACTTACCGTTCGTAAGCCTTCGCTATGGCGGTGTCCCGACCCGCGCGCGTATCTCTTTCGCCGCGTCCACCATGTGCTGGAGAGACTCGCGGACTTCGGGCCACCCTCGCGTCTTGAGCCCGCAGTCAGGGTTGACCCAGATCTGCTCCGGGCTCAGAGTCTCGGTCGCCTTCGTCAACAGCGTGCACATCTCCTCCATGGTCGGCACCCGTGGCGAATGGATGTCGTAGACCCCAGGCCCTATCTCATTGGGGTAACGGTAGACGGCGAATGCGTTTAGCAATTCCATGTCGCTCCGCGAGGACTCGATGGAGATAACGTCCGCATCGAGACTGCCGATGGCCTCGATAATGTCGTTGAACTCGGCGTAGCACATATGGGTGTGGATCTGCGTGGCGTCGCTTACGCCCGATGAGGCGAGCCGGAAGCATTCCCCTGCCCACTTGAGGTACTCGCTCCAGTCCTCGCGTCGTAGCGGCAGCCCCTCACGGACGGCCGGCTCGTCGATTTGAATGACGCGAATGCCCGCTGCCTCGAGGTCGCGGACTTCGTCGCGAATGGCCAGAGCCAACTGCTGGCAGGTCTGAGATCGGGGCTGGTCGTCGCGGACGAAGGACCACTGCAACATGGTCACCGGGCCAGTGAGCATGCCCTTGACCGGCCTGTCCGTCAGCGACTGTGCGTACGTCGTCCAGTCCACTGTCATGGGCTTCGGGCGGCTGACGTCGCCGAAAATGATTGGCGGCTTGACGCAGCGAGACCCATAACTCTGCACCCAGCCGTTGGCCGTGTGCGCGTAGCCGCGTAGCTGCTCGCCGAAGTATTCCACCATGTCATTGCGCTCCGGCTCGCCGTGCACGAGGACGTCCAAGCCCATTTCCTCTTGAAAGCGAATGACACCCTCAATCTCCCCCTTAAGGAACTGAGCGTAGGCCGTGTCATCGATCTCGTTCTTGCGGTGAGCCTGGCGGGCCTTCCGTATCTCCTGCGTTTGCGGGAATGACC
This sequence comes from Dehalococcoidia bacterium, assembly GCA_963577205.1. Lineage (GTDB taxonomy): Bacteria > Chloroflexota > Dehalococcoidia > Lucifugimonadales > Australimonadaceae > CAUYXS01. Next base: position 2,065 of record CAUYXS010000078.1, read on the forward strand.
CGATCGTGGTCGTGGGGAAAGCGGGGAGGCCGAGCACCCGGTGCTGGATGCTCTTGCGGTCGTCGAAGCCGTTGGCCCTGTGCAGCATGGCCGCGTCTACCGCGGCGGCGCGTGTCTTGACCTTTGGGTCGTGGATGCGCGATGACGATCGGCGGCGCTGCATCGCTTTGGCGTTGTCCGCCAGGGGTCCGGCGACACTCGCACGGTCGCCTAGCGCATGCGCCAATGTCGCCACCTCACCCACCTTCTGCACCGCGAACGCCAACCAGGCTCGCATCTCGGCGTCCAGCCCCTTCTCGCCTTTTTCGCGGCTAAGGTCGACCGGGCTGTGGAGTAGCGAACACGACGTCGCGACCATGATCCGGTTCGCACCGGCTGCCTGCACCGCGTGGTCCAAGATGCCGAGCGCATGGCCGAGGTCAGTCCGCCACACGTTGCGGCCGTCGACGATGCCTACGGACAGCATTTTGTCGCCCAGCTTGGGCAGTATGTCGTCCAACTGCCCGGGCCCGCGTACCACATCGACGTGGAGGCCGGCCACCGGCAACGCCAGGGCGGTCGCGAGGTTGTCGCGAAGGTCGCTGAAATAGACAGCGACCAGCAGTTTGAGCGACGGTGCGGCGGCCGTCAGCCGGGCGTAGGCCTCACCGAGTGCAGCGCGTGCGCGGCTGTCGAGAGTCACGCCGAGCATCGGCTCGTCCATCTGTACCCACTCGGCGCCCTCGGCCGCGAGGTCCTTCAGCATCCCTTCATAGACGCTCAGGAGCCGCTCAAGCAGCAATAACGGATCGCCTGCTCCGTCCTTCGCTTTGCCCAACAGCAAGTAGCTCACCGGGCCCAGCAGCACGGGGCGCGTCTGGATGCCCAAGGCCTTCGCTTCGCGATAGTCGTCCAATGGCTTGGTCGACATTCGCGAGAAATTTTGGCCCGCCTCGAACTCCGGCACAATGTAGTGGTAGTTCGTGTCGAACCACTTGGTCATCTCCATGGCGGGGGCGCTAGCCGTCCCTCGGGCCATGGAGAAGTAGGTGTCCAGCCCGACGCGGCCGCCCTCGTGGCCGAAGCGGGCAGGCACCGCGCCGACCATCGTCGAGGTGTCCAGCACCTGGTCGTACAGAGAGAAATCGTTGGAAGGGATGTGGTCGATGCCGAGAGCGCGCTGCATTTTCCACGCGTCGGCGCGGAGTTGCGCGGCGACCGCCAGCAGCGCGGGCTCGGCGATCTTGCTCGCCCAGTAGGCCTCGACGGCGCGTTTCAACTCACGGTCTGGACCGATCCTGGGGAACCCCAGGATCGTGGCAATAGCCATCGGGTCGACTCCTCACGGCAGGGATACGAGACCATTCTATAGACGGGCGAAGCCCCCCACAACGGAAGGAGGTGTGCCCAAGCTGCACGCCTCCCGTCCTGGGGCCGTGCCGATGCTAGAATGCGTGCATGGCAGCGACGCCCCGCAACTACTGGATGCTAGCCGTCAGTCCTGCCTACTACGAGGCCGTCAGGAAGCACGGCCTTACCGTCTTAGGCCTGGCGAAAACCCACAAGAAGCGCGCCCAGCGCATGGAGATTGGGGACCGAGTCCTCTACTTCGTGACGAGTGAGTTGATGTTCGTGGCCACAGCAACGGTCAGCGGCACCTACTTCGAGGACGAGTCGCCCATTTTCCCTGAAGGGTCTGGAGGCGAGACATACCCCTTCCGCGTCAAGACCCGTCCTGGCATCGTCCTCGACAAGAACCACCAGCTCGACGGCCGACTGATCGCGCCACGGTTGGACTACGTCCGCCGGTGGACGCCGGAGCTGTGGCCCTTGGCCTTTGTGGACCTGCTACATCTGGCACCGAAAGCCGACTTCCTCCTGCTTGAGTCAGAGATGAAGCGCGCACGGCGCCGGCCTAGGCCCGCCCACCCCTTCGGCAGGCCTGTCCCCAACGGCGAGGACTTCGCGTGCGAGCTGGACCGCTCGGCGGCTGAGGTCTACTAGCGCGTGGCCGTCTCCATCGACCTGTCGGGGACGAGCGCGCTGGTCTTCGGTGTCGCCAACCATCGGTCCATCGCTTGGGCCATCGCCGAGCGGCTGCACGCGGCCGGTGCGGCGCTGACTATCACCTACCAGAACGAGCGAATGGGCAAATCAGCCCTCGAGCTCATCGAAGGGATGGAGCGGGCACAGGGCGTCATGTGTGACGTTCTCGACGAGGCCAGCGTTGCCGCCGCCGTCGAGGCCGCCGTCGGGCAGGCTCCATTGCGGACCGCTGTCCACGCAGTCGCCTTCGCGAACCGAGATGACCTGGTGCCGGGCGCCTTCGCGGCCACGAGTGTCGAGGGCTTTCGTCTGGCCTTGGAGGTCAGTGCCTATTCGCTGCTGCCGATCGCGCGCCTGGCTGCCGAGCATATGGGACCGAGCGGAAACATCATCACTCTCACTTTCCACGCCGCCGAGAAAGTCTACCCTGGCTACAACGTGATGGGCGTAGCGAAAGCCGCGCTGGAGAATGAGGTGCGCCAGCTGGCCTCTGAGCTTGGCGAGCGCGGGGTGCGCGTCAACGCCGTGTCGGCGGGGCCGCTCAACACGCTCGCCGGACGGGGCATCGGCGGCTTCACCGAGATGATGCGCATCCATGCCGAGCGAGCGCCACTCAAGCGGAACATCACGCATGAGGAGGTCGGAGGCGCGGCCCTGTTCCTCGCCAGCGACCTCGCGAGCGGCATCACCGGCGAAGTGATCTACGTGGACGCCGGATACCACGTTATGGGGGTATGACCACGGGGCAGCTGAACGGCAGGGTGGTCGCCGTGACCGGCGCCAACCGAGGCATCGGCAAGGCCATCGCCAAGGGCGTGGCTGCCGCTGGCGCGGCGGTTGCTGTGATGGGCAGAACAAGCGGCAGCGACGTTGAGGGCGAGTTGACCATCGAGCGTACGGTGCGCGAGATCGCTGATGCGGGCGGTACCGCAGTCGCTGTCCGCTGCGACGTCGTTGACCGCGCCAGCGTCGATGCGGCCGTCGCCACGACCAACGCACAGCTTGGCCCCATTGACGTTTTGGTGAACAACGCTGGAATTCTGAGCAGAGCTACGCTGTTGGAAACCACACCGGAAGTGTGGGACGCGATCTTGCGAACCAACCTGGACGGCGTCTTCTTCGCGACGATGGCCGTTCTGCCCGGCATGATCGAGCGAAAACGCGGCGCGATCGTCAATATCAGCAGCAGCCGAGGCTACTCCGACGACCCCCAGAGCGCAGCCTACGGAGCCTCCAAAGCCGGACTCGACCGGCTGACCATCAAGCTGGCCGCCGAGCTGAAAGATATGGGCGTGGCGGTGAACTCGCTCCAGCCAGGCTTGACCATGACCGAGGTCATGGCGGAGCGGAACCCTGATCTACTGGCAATGTCGCCGAAATGGGCCGAGGAAAAAAACATCATTCCCGCCATCGTCTGGCTGGCGGCCCAAGAAGGCAACGTACTCTCCGGGCGGGTGCTGGACGAGAAGGAGTTCGGGCAGACGTGGCCCTAGCCGCTAGTCGCGCCCCGAGTCCGTCGCTATGCTCCGCCCAGAGCGTGGTGTGGACACGAAGCAAACCAACTTGACGTCGACCCCGAGGGTAAAGCCCCGCCGGCTCCGGATGTTCGAGTCGCTGCGCCACCGTGACTTCCGGTACCTCTGGGTCACCAGCTTCCTCTCGGCCTCCGCGCGCAATCTCCAGCAGGTCTCGCTGGGGTTCCTCGCTTTCGACCTCACCGGCAGCAGCGTGCTGCTGGGCACCGTGCTGTTCGTCTACCAGATCCCGTTCCTCTCCTTCGCTCTGCTCGTCGGCGTCCTCGCCGACCGGGTCAACCGCAAGCGGCTGCTTGCCATCAGCCAATTCGGCATGGCCGCCTTTGCTGTGGCCCTCGCTGTCGACATCGCCCTTGGTTGGGTCGAGACCTGGCACCTGATTGTGTTTGCCTTCATCAGCGGGATTGAGAACACCATCATCC
>CAUYXS010000079.1:0-6018 GCA_963577205.1 Dehalococcoidia bacterium
CCGACGTCGCGATCATGAGGAAAATGAGGGCCGTGAGCCAGCCGTTGTAGCTGCCCGTGCGCTCGAACACGACGCCGGGAATGTAAGACCAGCCTGCGCTGCCCAGCAGCACCATGCCGTAGATCCACCCCCGGATAGAGTCGAACCAGCGCCGCCCGTACGCCCTGCCTAGCACCGCCCAGAAGACCGGCCAGACCGACTCCACCGGCGAGACCAGCAGCACCGCTAGCGCGTAACCCGGCGGCGCCTCGCTGAGGCGCAGCACCAGCACTGCGAGCGAGAGCGAGATGGCGAATCCCGCCAATACGAGCAGGCCGTTGAACCGGTCGGAAAGCCACCCGATGAGCAGCACCATCGGGAACGTGGAGACGGCGTACATACCCGCGAACCATGCCGCGGTCTGCGTCGACTCCCCTTTGGAAACGAGGATAGGGATGAAGTGCAGGCCAAGGCTGCCGTAAGTCGACATCCACAGGACGACGCCGATGAGCAGTAGCCAGTAGAGCGGCGTTCGGAATGCCTGGCGCGCGGTCAGGCTGGTGTCACCCTCCGGATCGCCTATCGGTGTGGAACCTGGGCGCTGCTCCAGTACGGGGTCGCCGTCCGGCGTGAGCCCCTTTTCCTCGGGTGTATTGCGGATGATGGACGCGGTCGCGACTCCGACGATGATGATGACGATGCCGGCGACGACGGCGGTCGGACGCCAGCCGTTGGCCCGGACCAATGCGGCGAGGGTCGGCACAATGAGGAGCCCGCCCAGCCCGATGCCCGCTGAGAGGACGGACAGCGCCAGCGCCTTCTGGCGGGCAAACCACGCATTGGTGATGGCCGTGGGCGCCTGGAGGATCGACCAGTTGAATCCAAGGCTGATAAGGGCGGCGAAGACGATGAACAAGGCCAGCAGGCTGTTCACCCAGAAGAGCACGATGTAGCCCGCACCGGAAGACAGCGCCCCGAACAGCAGCAGCTTGCGGCCGCCGTACCGCTGCGCCAACATCCCGGCCACCGGGGCGAACAGGCCGACCTGGAGGCCAGTCAGCGCGTACACCAAGGAGATGGAATCGCGGCCGACGCCCAAGTCCTCTTCCATCGGTAGAAGGAAAACGCCCCGGCCGTACAGGCCAACGCCACCGCCGACGAGGCGCATGAGCGCCAGGGCCAGGACGACGCGCCAGCCGAAGAACGCGAAACGACCGGTGCTCGATGCTGTGTTGCTTGCCTCCGCCATGCCGCGATGCTAGGTGTGAGTGACAGCCAGGTCAATCAGCGATCCCTTCCTCTCAGCTTGCTTGAGAGTGAGCATGGTGGAGGTGCCAAAGGCAGGCGTCGACACTGAGGGCAAGGGTAAGAGCGTGGTCTTTGTGGCACTTGGGAGACAGGCGCTGCTAGCGGTATCGGTCTGCCAGCCCACCCCTGCCGCGCCAAGCCGTAATGATGACGCACATGCCGCCGTTGACTCGCCGCCAACGCCCGGTACGCCGAACGACGCCGGATCGGCTAACCCCGGCCGAGAGCCAACGCGACCACTCCTAGGCCAAGCGGCTCGACGAACGCGCCATCGGCCTACGAAGGCCACGGCGAACGTTGGGGCGCCGTGGCCCCATGGGCTATCGAGCGCATCGTTGACATCGAGCCCATGGGCCGCATGGCGGGGTTCGCACGTCACGCCGACCGACCACTTCTATGCCCGCCGCGACGACCCCCGTTGAGACGCAGGTGCTGGGCGCCGCACTGGCGGAACTGGTGGACGAGCGCACTCTGCGCTTCCAACTGTTCTTTGGTGAGCTTTCCGCGCCTTAGGCAAGGGTCACCGACGCCGCAAGCATCTACCGTCGCTAGTAGCCGCGCTCCCAGTTGATGACATTCTCCATCTCCTCGCCTTTGAGCAGGCGTTCGAGGTTGGAGCAGAAGTTGTCCAACCCGAAGATGTGATTCACGTCTGCCCGCTGCGAGACGTGCGGAGTCATAACCACGTGAGGGTGGGAGGTGAGTGCGGCCGGAGGCGGGACGTTGAATTCGTCGGCGTAGACGTCCAGGTAGGCGCCGCTGAGCTTGCCGGACGCAAGTGCGCCCGCCATGGCAGGCTCGTCGATGATTTCCCCGCGGGCGATGTTGATCAGGTACGCGCCGTTCCTCATTGCCGCGAAGGCATCAGCATCGACCATGCCCTCCGTCTCCGGCGTCCACATCGCCGCCACTACGACGAAGTCACACTCGGCCAGCATGTCGTGGAACTGCGCCGCAGGGTAGAGCACGTCGACTCCTTCGGTATTCTCAACGCGCGCCGGGGTCGAGCGCCGAGTGGCGACCACCCGCATGCCGACGCCCTTGGCCAGCCGGGCAAGGTGCCGACCGATGCCCCCAAGCCCGATGATCCCCATGGTCTTGCCGTCGACCACGGTCATCTCGTAGCCCTTCGCGTCGAACTCCCGCGTGCCGGTCTGGCGCACGCCGACGTCAAGTTTGCGCGCGTGCATGAGCGCGCCGGCGAGCGCCGATTCGGCGATGGGCAGCGCGCCGGTGTAGCCGCGCGAGCTGGTGCACACCACGTCAGAGCCCCAGAAGTCGGATGGTCGCAGGTTGGAGATACCGGCGAACCCCCAGTGGACCCACTGGGCGCCTGGCATCCTCGAACGGAGGTCGCGCGGGAACGGGAAGCTACCCAGCGCCACGTGAGCTTCCGCCAAGACCTGGTTCAGCGCCTCGCCCTTGGGCTCGTCGCCTGTGGGCTTGGTGCGATTGAAACGGTCCACCAAGTCCGGCGGCCACTGCGCGCGGAGCTCGTCAAGCAGGCTGTGCCAGAGCGGCGTTACCGTGATCCTGCCAGGCGCTATGGCGCGGATGCGGCCCAACGCCTCCTCGGGCTCGTCCCTGATGACGACGACGTTGATGTGGTCAGGTAGGCCTAGTGTCATCTCGTTCGCAACCTCGTTAGTAGCCTCGCTGCCAGTCAACGACATTCTCCAGCGGCTCGCCCGCCAGCAGCTTATTAAGATTGTCGCAGAGAACGTCCGTTGAGAAGGCGTGGCTGACGTCCGAGCGGCCCGACACGTGCGGCGTGATGACAATGTTCGGCGCCGAAGCCAGGTCCAGGCTCGGCGGCTGGGTGAAGTCATCCTTGAACACATCGAGATAAGCACCGGCCAGCTTGCCTGCGTGGAGGGCCGCCACGAGAGCGGCTTCGTCGACGATCTCTCCTCGGGCCACGTTGATGAGGACGGCGCCGTCCCGCATCGCCGCGAATGCGTCTGCTCCCACCATGCCTTCCGTCTCGTCCGTCCACATGGCCGCGACGACGATGAAGTCGCATTCGGCCAGCATGTCGTTGAGCTGCGCCGCTGGGTAGAGTACGTCGGCGCCGTCGGTGTTCACGGCAAGGACCTTGGCCGAGTGGCGGGTGGCCACTACTCGCATGCCCAGGCCCTTGGCGAGCCGGGCCACGTTGGTACCGATACCTCCCAGGCCGATGACGCCAAGCGTCTTGCCGGTCAGGAGCCGCATGAGCGGTGCAGCTGCGCGGTCGAAGTTGCCCGCTTGTGAGTTCACCGCAGCCACATGCAAGCCCTTGGCGAACATCATCGCCGCACCAACCGCCAACTCCGCAATGGGCAGCGCCTGCGTGTAGCCCCGCGAGGTACTGACGGGTACCTTCGAACCCCAGTAGGGCGTCCCTTTGAAGTTGGACACGCCGGCGAACGGCGCGTGGAATAACAGGGCGCTCGCCGCGCGCTCGGGGAGGCGGTGCGGGAAAGGGAAGCTGAGGTAGACCACGTGGGCGGCGGCTAAAGTTGCCTCACGCTCGGCGGGCGTCCATCGCGGCTGGGGCGGAGGCCCTCCGCGCCGCCTCATCATTACAGCGTTGTCCTCAATCGTTTCATCCAGGAACTCGGCATACGCGGGGATGACGTTGAGCCGCGAGGGCGCGACCGCCTTGATCTTGGCCAACGCCTCCTCGCTGGCCTGGGCCAAGACGAGCACGTTGAGAATGTCGGGAAGTTCAGTTGCCATGTGTGATTTGAGCACCTTCGCTGCCAGTCGATGATGTGCTTAGATCTTCGCTCATGTTGAGCCCATCGAAGCATGAGCGCCTGCAAACCGGCTCGTCCTTCGGCATGCCCAAGACGAGCGTGCCTATTCTTCCCAGTCTCAGCGTTCGCCTCACTGCGGGTCGAGAAGAGAGCTTCGCTTCGCCCGGAGTGAACGTGGGTGTCCTTCCCAGCCTGCCCCGGTACGCTCCGATGGAGGCCAAGGCTACGTCAATCGTCTTCCAGCGTGGAGGTGTCGCCTTCGGGCAGGCCCATCTCCCGTGCCTTCAGTAGCCGGCGCATGATCTTGCCGGAGCGCGTCTTGGGCAACGAGTCGACGATCTCGATCTCGCGTGGCGCGATCGCTGATGCCAACTTGGTTCGGGCGAAGCCCATCAGCTCGCGGCGAAGCTCGTCGGTTGCGGTGTAGCCCTCAGTAAGTGACACGAAAGCCTTTACGACCTCCATGGCGATGGGGTCTGGCTTGCCGATGACTCCGGCCTCGGCGACCGCCGGGTGCTCGATGAGCGCGCTCTCGACCTCGAAAGGCCCGACCAGGTGCCCGGCCGTGTTGATGACGTCATCGGCCCGGCCGACGAACCAGAAGTAGCCGTCCTTGTCTTGCGACGCCTCGTCCCCGGTGATGTACCAGCCGTTCTTGAACGCCGAGTCGTAGCGCTCTTCGTTCTGCCAGTAAGTCTGGAACATGGACGGCCAGCCGGGCCGCACGGCGAGGTTGCCGTCCTCGCCAGGTGGCTTTTCGTTGCCCCCGGCGTCGACGATGGCGACCTCGACGCCGGGCAGAGGCCTGCCCATGGAGCCGGGCCGGATGTCCATGGACGGGTAGTTGGCCACCATGATGGCGCCCGTCTCGGTCTGCCACCAGTTGTCGTGGATGGGCAAACCGAAGGCTTCCTCGCCCCACACCACCGCTTCCGGGTTCAGCGGCTCACCCACAGATGCGATGTAGCGCAGCGAAGACAAATCGAACGACTTGGGCAAGTCGGCGCCCTGCTTCATCAGCATGCGAACGGCGGTCGGCGCCGTGTACCAGACCGTGACGCCGTAGCGCCGGACAATCTCATACCACTTGCGCGCCCGGAAGCCGCCTTCGTAGACGACCTGTGTCACGCCGTTGGTCCACGGTGCGATCATGCCGTAGGACGTGCCAGTGACCCAGCCAGGGTCGGCGGTGCACCAGTAAATGTCGTCGGGGTGCAGGTCCAGCACCCACTTACCGGTGACGTACTGCTGGAGCACCGAGTTGTGGCGATGGACGGCGCCCTTGGGCTTGCCCGTCGTTCCCGATGTGTAGTGCATGATCGAGTAGTCGTCGCGCGTCGTTTCTAGCGGACTGAGCTCGTCGGATGCCTCGGCCATCAGCGTCTCCCACGACAGGTCACCGGCCGCCAGAGGTGCCTCAGAGCGTCCGTTCTTATTGACGACGATGACGTGCTTGAGGCCGGGCAAGGCTGAGAGAACCTCTGCGATGCGGGCGCGTAACTCGGGCTGTGTGATCAGCACCGACGCGCCCGAATTCTCCAAGCGATCCTTCACCGGGTCGGGGCCGAACGCCGAGAACAGCGGCCCGATAATGCAGCCCGCCTTCAGTGTCCCAAACGTTGCGATGTAACTCTCTGGCAGGCGCTCCATGAACGTGAAGACGCGTGCGCTCTTCTCCACGCCGAGGCCGCGCAGTACGTTGGCGAATTGGTTCGTCTGGCGGCGAAGGTCATCGAAGGTGTACTCCTCGACCTCGTCATTCTTGCCTTGCCACAGCAGCGCCTTCTTGGCCCCGCGCCCCGCGTTGCAGTGGCGATCGATGGCCTCGTGGGCGATGTTCAGGCCGCCCCCCGGCAGCCAGTCCAGTTCCGCCTCGACGCTGGACCAGTCGAAGCCGGCGCGCGCCACCGCATAGTCGGCGAGGTTGGGCGCAACACGGGGCGTGCCGGTCTTACGGATCTCTGGGTAGTTCATCGCTATGCCTGGTCCT
>CAUYXS010000080.1:0-5952 GCA_963577205.1 Dehalococcoidia bacterium
GAGGTACTGCGGGACATCCTCTTCGTGGAACTCTGTCAGCTCGGTGTTCCAGCTGGCTATTTTGAAGGCGGAGAAGCCTAGGTCGACGAGTTCAGCCGCGCCGCGCAGATCCTGAGCGTGGCTATACGCGCGCACGCGCTCGCGCACCGCGCCGCCCAGCAGCTTGTAGACCGGTTGGCCGTACACCTTGCCCGTGATGTCCCACAACGCCTGGTCAATGGCGCTCAGTGCGGAGCCGATGACAACCCCGCCGCGCCAGAAGCCGTGGCGGTACATCACCTGCCAGGCCAGCTCGATCTGCGTTGGGTCACACCCCTCGATGCGTTCGGCCAGGTGGTAGATCGCCTGCTCGACGGCCTTCTCGTGGTATTCCAGTGTCCCTTCGCCCCAGCCATGCACGCCTTCGTCGGTGAGCACCTTGGCAAGCACCCAGTTTCGGCGGATGCCGTGCATGATCTGGACCTTGACGTCGGTGATCTTCATGGCCGCCCTCCTAAGGGCAAAAGGGTAGCCGCCGTGCGCGGCGCCCACAAGCGCTGGGACTTACGGAGTAACTCGTCTGCCTCGGGCGGACACCTCAGGATGGCAGAAGTGGAGGCCTGAGGGCCTAGGCGTCGCGCCAGGTCACGGCTGGCACCCAGCCCAGCACGCGCTTGGCCTTCTCGTTGCTAATGGGTGAGCCGAAGCCGGCGATGCGCGCTTTGCGCTCCGCCTCTGGGTACCAGCGATCCAGCAGCTCTTCCGTCGGGGTCGTCGCCACGGAATCGTCGGCCTGGATGAAGAACGCTTCGTGCCCAGCCCAATCATTTTCGACCGCTAGGACGGCAGCGAGAGCAGCCTCATCAAGGTCTACCCAGCTCCAGTAGTTGCGGGCGTAGCGCTCGGCGTCCTGCGAGTCCTTCTCGGCGCTTGCGTTCCATGCCGCCTGCCGCTCGCGTGGCCACAGCCCGTGGTAGCGTAGGCTCGCGACCTGCATGGGCCGCCTGCGGCAGAACGCCTGCCCCATCTCCTCGCCCAGCCACTTCGACTGCGCGTAGGCGTCAGTCGCCTTCGTCGGCAGCTGCTCGTCGAACGGGAAGTACTCGCGAGGCTGACGCTCCCAGAAGGACGCACCGATAGCGTTGACCGACGAGGCCATGACCACCTTAGGCACGCCGTGTACCTCCGCGGCCTCAAGCACGTTCCAACTGGACAGTATGTTGATCCGGAACACCTCGTGCTCGGGACGCCAGAGCGGATTCGGTATAGCCGCCAAGTGGACGACGGCGTCGACTCCACTGGTGACAGCGACGACCTGTCCAAAGTCTGTCGTGTCGACTTGGACGTACCGTGCACCTGCCGGGTGAGCCGCGCCAGGGAAGCCGCCGTCCGGTGGACGCGTGTCCACGCTGACGACCTCGTGACCCGCGTCAAGCAGCAAGGGAGTGATGTGGCGTCCGGCCAGGCCGGAGCCTCCAGTAACCAATACCTTCACGGCTCGTCTCCTCCTCGAACAAGCCCGGCTGGCCAGGCCTAGCCCGATTGGGCTGAGGGCTCGGCTTCAGCCGGAGTAAGACCGAACGCCTCGGCGAGCAGCTCATAGGAGCGCGTTCGGTCTGCGTAATCGTAGGTGATGGTGACGATGCTGACGTGCTCCGTCTCGTACAGTCCCGCGACCTCCTCGATGGCGGCCTTCACCTGTTGGGGGTCCCCGTCGATGTAACCGCTGCGAAATTTCCCCATCCACTCTTTGGCCTCGTCGGTTAGATCGACAGCCAACGCCTCGTCGGGTGGAATTAGTCCTGAGCGCAACCCCATGGTCCAGCCGGCCTTGTTCAGATTTCGGCTGGCGCCCAGATACTGGGCCTTCTCTTCGGTCTCCGCAGCAAGCGCCTGCACGGTCACGTTGAGCCTTGGTTTGTCGAGGTAGCGCGACGGCTTGAAGTTGCGCCGGTAGAGCTCCGCGATGACTGGTCCGCGGTCTCGGATATCCCCGAAGAAGTCGGCGAAGGCGAACGACAGCCCCAACTCAGCGGCTAATTGCGCGCTGTAGTCGCTGGAGCCCAGCAGCCAAACGTCGGGTGCCGACTCGTACTCAGGGCCAGGCAGAGGCCGGAGTTGCCCAAACGGGTGCTCCGGGTCCATCGCGCCATTCAGGTAGCCAGCCACGTCCTTGACCTGCTGAGGGAACGCGCTGACGTCCGCAGGCTGCTTCGGGTAAGCGAGCGCGGCCATGGTTAGCCGGTCGCTGCCCGGCGCGCGGCCGATGCCTAACTCGATGCGCCCGGGGTAGAAGGCGTTGAGCACGCTGAACTGCTCCGCCACCTTCAGCGCTGAGTAGTGAGTCAGCATGACGCCGCCGGTCCCCACCTGTATGTGGTTGGTCCTCGCGGCTATCTGTCCGACCATCGTCTCGGGGCTGGGGCCGGAGAAGGATGTCGAGTTGTGGTGCTCGGCCACCCAGTAGCGGTGGTAGCCGAGCCGGTCGACCACCTGTGCCAGCTCAACCGTCGCTTGCAACGCCTGCGCCGCAGAGGTCCCGCGCGGAATGGGAGACTGGTCGAGGACGCCAAGTATCAGTTCTGGGCTCAAGTAACTCACTCCTTACGGTCGCCTGGGCGGCCTCCGGACTAGTGTACTGGTTCTCCGCCGGACCAGGCCTCCGGCTCAAGCACGACACCGATGTCTTCACGCATCGTCTGCTCGAGTACGTTGACGCCGGGGGTGGCGTATGTCCTGCTGGGCCGCAGCAGGAGGTGCGGGCCTTCAAACAGCCGTCCGCAGCCTACCTCGCGGAGGGTCAGCAACTGCACGTACTGGCCCATGAACTCTCCCTGCTGAACGGTGCTCCAGGGCCGCCGACACGGTAACCCTTTGTCGGGGGCCTCAGCAAGCCTCGCAGAGGGGCCCTAGCGGGACGATGCCTACCGGAGGATGAAGGAGGTGGCCACGTTCACTGGCAGGAGCTTCTTGATGACAAGGGCGGCGCCCTGGTTAGGGCGAATCTGGAGCGAGATCAGGCTGCGCTGCCTCGTCCACGTAGGAGACGGACAGTGCGACAATGCGACAGCGCAACGGCAGGATCAGGTGCAGCAGCAGCACTTCCTAAGTAGGGCCTCGGATGAGGAACACCGAATGGCTTCTTCGCTTAAAGCATGAGACCGTTGACGGTGCAACAGCCCTGTGGAACTATGAGCCCGATGCGAGACGATTGCGCCTGTTGTAGCGGCCGATAGGCTGACGTCCATCGATAGCGTGGAAGCCCCCGTCAGCCTATGGCACATTGCCTCGGGCGGAGGTTTTTCTTTTGGCCAGTTGCGAAACGATTAAAGGAGTTGGAGTAGTGGCGATGCCGACTGCGACTGGCGCACCGAGCGGGATACGCTCGCTGTTCAGCTTTCCACACCCGGTCAACGAGTATGCCGCGCGCACGGTGGCCGCGATGGTCGTCACGCTCAGCGTGGTCACCATCGCCACCGGCGCGAACTGGTTGCTGTGGGTCCTCGCGTACGGGTTTCTCGCCCGCGTGCTGGCGGGCCCAAAGCTGAGCCCCATGGGGCTCCTGGCAACGAGGTTGATCGTTCCCCGGGTCCTCAAGCGCACCAACTTCGTTGCCGGCCCGCCGAAGCAGTTCGCGCAGGCGGTCGGCTTGGCTTTTACCACAGCCGCGCTCGTGCTGACATTCGGGTTCGGACTGCCGACGGCAGGCACCGCCGTGCTTGCCGTGCTTGCCGTGTTCGCTGGCCTCGAGGCGTTCGCTGGCTTCTGTATGGGTTGCTTCGTGTTCGCATACCTCATGCGGTGGGGCCTCGTCCCCGAGGGCACCTGCCTACGCTGCGCGAACCTCTCCTTCGTGGCCGACCCCGGCGCCTAGCCAGCCGTCTTCTGTTGTCGGTGCGGACGACGTCTGCTACCGTACCGGGCATGCCCCGGCGTAGACCTCGAAGCGGCCAACAACATGCACCGGTCAAAGCTCTGCTATGCGCTACGTGCCTAGTCGACCAGTTCTTTCCTGAGGTCGGCATCGCGGCCGTGAAGGTCCTGCGCAGGGCTGGCGTGGACGTCACGTTCCCTGCGGATCAGACCTGCTGCGGCCAGGTTGGCTACAACGGAGGCTTCGAGCAGGAGGCGCGGGAGGTCGCACTGCATTTCATGGATGTCTTCGACGGCGACGAGCCCGTCGTTGTTCCGTCCGGCTCCTGCGCCTCGATGATCAAGATCTTCTACCTGGATCTGTTTGCCGACGACCCTGTCCTGTTGGAGCGAGCGCAGCGGCTCAGCGAGCGCACCCACGAGTTCTCGGATTTCTTGGTTAACGTGCTGGAGGTCGAGAATGTGGGCGCGGCGTTCGGCGGTACGGTCACTTACCACGACGCGTGCCACCTGCTGCGCGAGCTGCACATCTCGGCAGAGCCACGAGCGCTCATCGAGGGAGTGTCGGGCGCTGAGTTGGCTGAGATGACTGACAGCGATCGGTGCTGCGGGTTCGGGGGGCTCTTCTCGGTGAAATTCCCGGAGGTCTCCGCCGCTATCCTCGGCGAGAAGCTGGAGAACATTGAGGCGTCCGGTGCCGAGGTGGTCGTGGCCAACGACTGCGGCTGTCTCATGCATATGCGTGGTGCGTTGAGCCGCAAGGGCATGAGGCAACGAGCAATGCACATCGCCGAGCTGCTGGCCTCGCAATCGGGGCTGGCGGTCGGCCAGCCCGAGCGGCCGGAGGCATAGCCGGTGACCCTGGTCAAGTCTTCGCAATTTCGTAAGGCCTCGGCGGCCGCGGTGCGCAGCCCGAAGATCCAGATCGCGCTCGACCGTGTCATGGATCACTTCGTCGAGGCGCGTGCTCACGCGCTCGAGGAGTTCCCGCCTGAGTCTTGGGAGCAAATGCGCGAGCGCGCCAGCGCCATCAAAGCCCAGACCCTCGAGAACCTCGACTACTACCTCGACCTGGTCGACCGCAACGTGCAGCGCAACGGAGGCCAAGTCCACTTCGCGGCCGATGCCGCGGAGGCCAACCGCATTGTCGTCGACATCGCCAAGAGTGTCGGCGCCAAGCAGGCCATCAAAAGCAAGTCGATGGTCTCTGAGGAGATGGGGTTGAACCAGGTCCTCGAGCGGGAGGGTATCGAGCCCGTGGAGACGGACCTCGGTGAATACATCATCCAGCTCGCCCACGAGACACCGTTTCACATCATCGCCCCCGCGATGCACAAGAGCCGAGAGGAAGTATCGGATCTCTTTCACGATTGGCTGAAAACTGCCCCGACGGACGACATCCGGCAGTTGTGCATGATCGCGAGGTCGGCGTTGCGAGAGAAGTTCGCCACCGCGGACATTGGTATCACCGGGGCGAACTTCGTCGTCGCGGAGACTGGCACTGTGGTCCTGGTCACCAACGAGGGCAATGGGCGTATGACCACGTCCGTTCCCCGAGTACACGTGGCCATCAGCGGTATAGAGAAGGTGATCCCGGCCATCGAGGACGTGGCGCTGTTCCTGCGCCTGCTGCCTCGCTCGGCCACCGGCCAACGCATCACCAGCTACAACAGTTTCATCAGCGGGCCGCGGGCTCCGTCAGACGAGGACGGGCCCGAGGAATTCCACCTAATCCTCGTGGACAATGGCCGGCTGAACCTCCTGAAAGACCCGGAGTTCCGCGAGGCGCTGAAGTGCATCCGCTGCGGTGCCTGCTTGAACACGTGCCCGGTTTACCGGAAGGTCGGCGGCCACGCCTACGGCGGAGTCTACTCGGGCCCTATCGGTGCGGTCGTCACTCCAATGATGGCGGGGATAAAGGACGCCAAGGATTTGCCGCACGCTTCTACGCTATGTGGTTCCTGTCGCGACGTGTGTCCCGTGAAGATCGACATTCCGAAGCTGCTTCTGAGGCTGCGCCAGCGTGAGGTCGGCGGTTCAGCCAGCGAGCGCTCTTCGACGTGGACGGAGCGCTTGTTGATGCGGCGCTGGCGCAGCACC
>CAUYXS010000081.1:0-5950 GCA_963577205.1 Dehalococcoidia bacterium
GGAGATGGGCATCCAGGCGGCGGACGTCACGATTCTCGGCGCGCTAGGTACGGTCCTGACTCGCACGGGTTACCACGTATGGCCCACGGTCGGTGCCATCCCGTATCCTTACGCGTTCAACGTCAGCGTGCGCGAGGTGGCCGAAGTCGTCGAGGTCCCGCTGGAGTCCATGTTGGCCGACTCTTCGCTCCGGCACGAAGCCCGGCTGCTGGGGGACGGCTCCGTGCAGACCCGCGTCGCATTCGCCCATGGGCCGCACCTCATCTACGGGGCCACGGCCACGATACTCGAGCAACTGCTCTCGATAGTCCGCGGGATCGTGGACCGGGGAGAGGCAACCCTAGGGGTGGAGGTGAAGTAGTGCCAGACGCTGAGATGAACCGCGCCGTCGCCGAGCTCAAAAAGCACCCGTCGACGCTGTACCAGGCGTTCGAGACGGCGCTGTCGACCATCGAAGGCCTCGTAGACCCGGCCGAGCAGGTTCGCTGGGCGCAGGAAGGCGTTCGCGTCGCGCGCCAGACAGCCCGATCATGGGAGTCGGCGGCCGAGTATTTCCGCGCGAGCCCTCGTCTCATCCAGGCGCTGAGCTATCCGCAATTCCAGCGCTGGGTCGACAGTGGGATCGAGCTCTGCAAGGACTCGCCGACGATGGCCGCTGCCTACTTCCGCGCGAGCCCCGGCGTGATGGCCCACCTGGCACCCCGCAACATCGCCGGCTGGGCGACGCTCGGCAGCGGGCTCTCCCGAGGCACGTGGAAGTCGGCCAGCCTCGCCGCTCGCTTCTTCGACTCCAGCCCGGACCTAGCGGCTCATCTCAACTTCCGCGAGATGCAGCAGTTCGTCGCGCTGATCGACGCTCTCTCCCGCCGCTCTTACGACCTAGCCGCCGATTGCCTCCACCTCGGCCAGCGCATCCTGCCAACCATCACCGAGCGCGAGGAACTGATCTCGCTCGCGACGACGGTCGTCGACGGCAGCTGGCGCGAAGTCCGTGGCTGCTTCGAGGCCGCGGGGCGCGTGCCCACAAGCGTCAGCCGGCCATTGCGCGGTCGGGTCTTCGCACTGACGGAGGAGATGGCCCGCCAGGGCATGACCAACGTCGCCATGTTCATGGGCGAGGCCACGCAAAGCCTAGCGAAGCTGCCGGAGAGCGAGCAAGAACAGGTCCTGACCAAGGCCGAGGAGCTGTCCGGGGTCACCATGGACGCCGTCTCCGCTTTCTTGCATACCACGCCCACCGTCATGCAGCGCATCAGCTCAACGCAGTTCGAGCACTGGTACAGCGCGGGTCACGATCTGCTGAAAGAGAACGTCGACGGCGGCGTCGCCTACTTCCGCATCGAATCATCCCGCGCCGAGAACACGCTCGACCTCCTGTCGTCGACCGTCGAGCTAGCGAAGGTGAGTGGCCTGCTGACAATGTATGCCAGCGCCCTCGCCGGGTCGGAGGTCGAACTGGAAGCGGCGACCGAGCTGACGCACAAGAATATCGGCTGGGTTGAGGTCGAGCAGGCGACGACGGACGGCACACGGGTCTATCTACCGTCGTCGGTCGACCGGCACCCGACCAAGCCAGACAACTTCTCCTGGCTCAAGGTGGTCACCACCCACCAGGTTGGGCATATTGAGTTCGGTTCCTTCGAGTTCGAGTTCGAACGGGCTGCGACGCGGTTCGAGGATCTCCGCCCCATGCTGGAGAAGACATCACAGGCCCAGGCCACCACCGCCATGGCCCGGTACTTCAACCTCTTCACCAATCGGGCTCTCGCAGCGGACGTCTTTTCTGTGGTTGAGGACACGCGAATGGACTACTGTGTCCTGTCGCGCTACAAGGGGCTCGCGCCCCGCTACCGGCAAGTGCAGGCGGACGCGCTGAGCGGCCGGCCACGCCCGCACGAACTGCCGCTCCAGCAGGCGATGGTCGAGATGATGATCCAACTCAGCATGCAGCACTCCGACACCATTCCCGTGCCGCATGAGTACGCCAAGGAAGCGCGCCAGATCGCCGGCACGCTGCGCTTGGTCCAGAGCGACGCGGCGACCGTCGAGGACTCCGCCGAGGCATCCCTCCGCATTTACTCGCTCATAGCCTCACTTCCCAATGAGCAAGTGCCGCCGGAGGAATGGGACGAGGAAGACTTGTCGCAGTCGGAGTACGAGGAGCCGAACACCGAGCAGGTGATGACGCAATTCTCCCTGGGCAGCGATGGCACTGGTGAGGAAGGCGAAGAATACGAATCGCCCGATGATGTCGACTACCGCGGGGACTTCAAGCCCGAGATGGTCCAGCTCTTGGCCATGATGCGGGGCCAGGGGGCCGACGACCTCGAGGACTCCGACATGGAGTCAATGACCCAGGAGTCGCTGGAAGAGCTGCTGCGCGACAGCGTCGAGTTCGACGCGGGCGACGAGGCCAACTTGAGCACGGTGGCCAACAACCTTATGAAAGAGGCCGGCACTAACCTCCAGCCCAAAGGTGAGGGCGCCGGCCACTCTGACATCCCGCACCAGGACGAAGAGGGCGGCTCGCTAGAGCCGGTCGAACCGCGCTCTTATGTCTATGACGAATGGGACTTCCGGGCCAACGATTACCGGCCGCGTTGGTGCGTGGTCCAGGAGAAGCAAATCATGTCCGGGGACACGCGCTTCTTCCAGGAGACGCTCCAGTCCCATTCGGGCCTGATGGAGCAGATACGCCGCCAGTTCGAGGCGATCCGGCCAGAAATGTACCGACGAGTCAAGCACCTCTCCGAGGGCGAGGATGTCGACTTCGACGCCGCCCTCGACGCCATGATCGACATCCGCGGCCGCCGCACGCCAGACGACCGCATCTACTGGCGGCGCAACAAGGCGGAGCGCGACGTGGCCGTCGTTTTCCTATTGGACATGAGCGCGTCCACGGCGGAGGCCGTCGAGGAGGCCAAGCGTGAAGGCGGCGACTGGGACGTGCCATCCGATCCCGTCGCCTACACTATGTGGCTGCGGGCGCGGCGCGGCGAGAGCCAAAAGCGCCAGTACAAGCGCATCATCGACGTCGAGAAGGAGTCCATGGTGCTGCTGATGACAGCATTGGATGCCATTGGCGACCGCTATGGCGTGTACGGTTTCTCCGGTTTCGGCCGCGAGAACGTCGAATTCTATGTCATCAAGGAACTCGAAGAGTCGATGTCAGACCACGTGCGACGCCGGCTTGATAAGGTTTCGCCGCTCCACGCCACGCGCATGGGCCCGGCCATCCGCCATGCCACGACCAAGCTCGAAGAGCTCGACGCCAAGACTAAGTTCCTATTCGTCGTCAGCGACGGCCGCCCGCAGGACCGCGGGTACAGCCGTGAAGGGGTCGAGAAGGAGTACGCCGTCCAGGACACGCGGATGGCGCTGCTAGAGGCGCGCGATAAGGACATTACACCTTTCTGCCTGACCGTCGACCGCCAGGGCCACGACTATATGCGCACCATGGCCGGCGACATGGGCTACGAGGTCGTGCCCGACGTCATGGACCTGCCCCGCCGCCTGCCTGCCCTGTACCGCAGCCTCACAGTGTAGCGGCGCAGGGCGGAGAGGGCGGTTAGCTCGGCCAGACCGGGCGCCAAGTGCCATCCGGCAGCAGTTCCGAGGCCGTCTCGATAAGGTCAACCGCGCCCGCAACGCCGCTCAGCACTGCGATTTCCTTCACGTCGCTACCCGGATAGTCGTCCAGTGCTGTGAAGGTGGCCGGGCCCCTCAGGGCCGGGTTGCGCCGCGCATAGCCTGAATTGATGGACGAGAGCCGGAGCCGCTCGCCCGCAGCCTGCATAAGCCTGTGCGTATCGACCGTCAGCACGAGTCGAACGTCACTTCGGTACTCGGGGCTATTGGCCATCCGCAGTAGGTCGGCCCACCGAGGCCAGAAGAAGACCATCCTGCTGAGCATGTGGTACCACTCAACGACCTCCATGCTCACCAGCGAGCGCCGTAAGCCCGGCTCATAGAGCGGCTTCTGGTCGCGAATGGTGACAGTGTCATGTGCGAGGTGGTGGATGTCGACCTTGGCCAGCCGCCGCTGGAATTCGATGGCCTCGCGCTCGGGGCCGCTCACTTCGAATAGGTCTAGAAGGCGCGAGGTGCTCAGCAGCCCGTGGCGCAGAATGGACTCCCAGGAGCCGCCCTCAGCCATGTGGTACAGCTGCGGGAACCGGGCAACGAACCTTGCTGCGTTCATCAGCGCGCGCCTACGCGACCGCCGGGCTACTTCGCCCCGAAGCGTTCTGGCCAACGCGGGACGGCCTCCCGGTAGGTCCTGCTCATTCGCTGCTACTCCAACTCGGGGTCGAGTGCGACGACGTCGATCATGAACAGCGTACGGCCGCCGGGATTGCCCATGTCGCTTACCTCGACGGCGTGTCGCGCAGGCGGCGAATCGCCAAAGCGCTCCGCCCACACGGCGTTGAACACAGGGCGATCGCGCTGAAGGTCGCGCATATAGACGCCGACCTTGATCACGTCATCCAGCGTCGCGCCTATCCCTGCAAGAGTGGCATCAAGATTGTCGAACAGCTGGCGCGCCTGTGCCTCCGGATCGTCGGCCTCCACGCGCTCGGTGCCCGGCGTGACGCCGCGCAAGGCAGAAAGGAAGACGAAGCCGTTGGCGCGCACCCCTTGAGGAATAGGACTGCTGTGGCTCTGCCCCTCGGCAACACTTATGAGTCGTTTACGTGGCCGCGGGCTCGGGGCCATGCACTACCCGCTCGCTTGAGCGGCCTCAGCATTCTGGAGCGCGTAGGCCAGCTGAAGCAGGGCCATGGCGACCGTTCGGCCGCGCACCAGCGGGCGGCGAGGCGGAAAGGAGTACTTCTTGACCTGCACTCCACCGGGGAGCGCGACGCTAACGAACACTGTCCCTGGCTCCTCGGACTCCCCTTCTTGCTTTTGGGGGCCCGCAACGCCGGTCACGCCGATGCCGCAATCGGCACCGTACGTCGCGCGAGCGGCCACAGCCATAGCCTCGGCCGTCTCGGCGGATACAGCGCCGTAACGCCGGATAGTGTCCGCAGGGACCCCCGCGATGACTTTGGCCCGGCTGGAGTAGGCGACGGTGCCGCCAAGGAAGTACTCGGAGGCGCCGGGAACGTCCGTCAGCGCGCCGGCGATAAGGCCGCCGGTCAGCGATTCGAGGACCGCCAGGGTGTATCCGCGCTCCGTCAGCAGCGCACTGACCTTGGCCTCCGGCGTCTCCTCGTCCACGCCCCAAAGGTTGGCTCCAAGTATCCCTCGTACGTCGCCTTCTATGCGATCCAGGGCTTCGATAGCGACCTCCTGGCTGGTCGCGCGTGCGACCCCGCGGAGGTAAATGCCATCGGGTTTTGCGTAGCAGCCCAGGTCAACACTTGGGTCATCGTAGATGTGGTTCACCATCTCGTCGACGGCGGCTTCGGAGAGACCGATGGTCTTGAAGGTCCGCGACAGGATGACGCTGCCGACGATACGCTCCTTCAGCCGGGGCGCCATCTCCGTCGCCCACATGTGCATGAGCTCGTTCGGCGGGCCCGGCAGCGACACGAGGACCTTGTCGTCCTTTTCGACCCACCACGAGGGCGCGGTGCCCATGGCGTTGCGGATCGGCGAAGACGACGGGATGACCGAGGCCTGGCGCAGGTTCTGGCGCGGCATGGGCTGGTTGCTGCGGCGTGCGAAGGCCTCTTCAAGCCAGGCCACCAACTCCGGGTCCGTCGTGATCTCCTCGCCCAGCATCTTGGCGACCGCGTCACGCGTCAGGTCGTCCAGCGTTGGGCCGAGGCCGCCGATGGTGAAGACGTAGTCGGAGCGCCGCCACGCGCGATCGAGGATCTCAGTGAGCCGCGGGAGGTCGTCGCCCACGACCGTCACCCATTGGAGTTCCAGCCCGAGCTCCGGCATGTGAGTGGCCAGCCAGCCGGAGTTAGTGTCGGCCGTTTCCCCCATCAACAGCTCG
>CAUYXS010000082.1:0-5912 GCA_963577205.1 Dehalococcoidia bacterium
CAAACAGCCAGGCGTGGATGTTCGCGGTTGCTACGGCGACGGCCGGCGCAGCCATCTTTTTAATCACCTCTGTCATACACCACCGTTGGGGCCGAGATCACGGCTGGAACTCTGAGACAGACGCCTGGCCGCCGGCCGGCGTCGACTGGTTGCGTCGTACCACGTTCGCCCGTGCCCTCGGCCTCCGCTTCAAAGCCATGGCGCGCAGGGTTGGCTGATGGATCTGCGCATCGTTGAATGGCTCAACTCGGGAGTTGGCCGTTTCGCACCGTGGGACGCCTTCATGGAAGCCGTGATGAGTGACTACCTCGTCCCCGCGCTTTCTTCGCTCGTGCTCGTAGGCCTATGGTTCTCTGGGGGGCAGGCCGAGCGATATAAGAATCAGCTCACGACCATCTACGGTGTGGGGGGGCTGGGGTTCGCGAACCTTGGCGTTGCGCTCATCAACATCAGCTTCTTTCGCGATCGCCCATTTGTCTCGCATGACCTGAACGGCCTGTTCTACGAGCCGACCGACTCCTCCTTCCCCGCCAACGCCGCTGGTGTCGGCTTTGCTATCGCAACCGCGGTCTTCATGCGGCACCGGCGGCTGGGTTTGGCTATGTATGGCTTGGCGTTCCTATGGGCTTTCGGCCGCGTCTACGCCGGCGTCCACTACCCAACCGACATCCTCGGCGGCGCGGCGCTCGGTGCGGCGGGGACATTCCTTGCCTATGCCTGCGTGTGCATCCTGCCGTTCGTCCCGCGGCTCGTGCTGCGTGCGGCGCGCACCGTTTACATCGCCTAGGCGCGTTTTCACCCGTAACTACGGCAGATGTGAGACCGAGTTCGGTGTCGAGCAAGGACGCTCGCTGAAGGAAATCAAGGACCAGGCCGGCGGCAGTCGGCCTGGCCGAGGGTGCAACAGAAGCTGACTAGACGGCGACGGCGAACGGTGTAGTCCTATACAATTGGGACGCGGATCGAGTCCGCGCCCCAACTTTGCCTATGCCTCGAATCGACAGTCGTGCACCAAATGAGCTTCGCCCGGTCCTGATCCAGCCGGGCTACCTCGAATTCGCCGAAGGGTCGGCGATGATCGAGGTCGGCAAGACGCGGGTCATCTGCTCGGCCAGTGTCGATGAGCGCGTCCCGCAGTTCATGCGAGGCCAAGGCCGTGGCTGGCTGACCGCCGAGTACAGCATGCTGCCACGTGCCACCCTCTCCCGGACCGACCGGGCGCGTAGCGCCTCCGGCGGGCGCACCATGGAGATTCAGCGTCTTATAGGGCGATCACTGCGGTCGATCGCAGACCTGCCCGCCCTTGGCGAGCGTACCATTACTCTCGACTGCGACGTCATTCAAGCCGACGGCGGCACGAGGACCGCAGCCGTCACCGGCGCCTACGTCGCGCTCTACCAGGCGCTGCTCAAGCTGGTGCGCAACCGAGTGCTGCACCACGTTCCGCTTACGTCGGCGGTGGCTGCGACCAGCGTCGGGCTTGTGGAGCAGACGTCGTTACTGGACCTATGCTACGAAGAGGACTCGCGCGCCGCTATCGACTTCAACGTCGTCATGTCGGACAAAGGCGAGTTCGTTGAAGTACAGGGTACCGGTGAGGAGCGCCCGTTCAGCCGTGAGCGAATGGATGAACTGCTTGGGCTTGCCGAGTCCGGTATTCAGACTCTCTTCGCCGTGCAGCGCGCGGTTGTCGACAGCCTGTAACGAAACGCGCCACTGGTGCATCGAATAGATAAACTAGACGAGCCGGGCGTGGCCCGACGAACGTAATGCAAAATGGCACTGAGGATTGGCCTGCCGTTCCCGGCCTTGACGATTCCTTCACGAACATCCGCTACCACAGAGCAGGCCACGCTGTGAGGTCCCTTCGCTGGTTCCTCCCGCTCATCGCTTTGGCTATAGGCGCCGCCGCTTGCGGCCAGGCTGGTCCGCCCGATTCCAGTGGGGTACCGCCCATGCTGGCGGGGTTCCCGGACGTGGCGAGCGTCGTCGACCGGGTCGCGCCCAGTGTCGTGCTCGTCCTCGCCACCACCAGCCAGACCGATACGTTCGGCCGCCGGACCGAGGGCCTATCTCGGGGCTCCGGGGTGATCTTCGACGCCCAGGGTTACATCCTCACCAACAATCACGTGGTCGAGGACGCACCCTTCGTGGACATCGTGCTTAGCAATGGCCAGGAACTGGGTGCCGAGATCGTTGGCACCGACTCGAACACCGACCTCGCCGTGCTGAAGATCGACCCGAGCAAGGTCGAGGACTTGGTCGTCACGCCGTTGGCCCAGTCCAACAGCGCAAGGATCGGTGACTGGGTCATCGCGATTGGCAACCCACTCGGCTTTGAGGGCACAGTGACAGTGGGTGTCATCAGCGCGAAGGACCGGTCGCTGGCCATATCCAAAAACCGCCTGCACGACCTGCTCCAGACGGATGCGGTCATCAACCCTGGCAATTCCGGAGGACCACTCCTCAATCTGTCCGGCCAGGTCATCGGCATCAACACCGCCATCATCCGAGGCACGCTCCCTAGCGGCCAGGAGGCAGAAGGGATCGGCTTTGCTGTCGCGACGACGACCGCGATCCCTATCGCCGAGCAGCTCATCGCGAACGGGCGTGTGGTCTGGCCGCGCATCGGCGTGGGCGTTGATGACGTGACACCGGCTAATGCATCCGAGCGTGGCCTCAGCGTAGACCAAGGCGTCCTCGTCGAATCCGTGGCGACAGACGGCCCGGCCGAACGCGCAGGCATCGAAGTGAGTGACGTCATCGTCGCCCTCGACGGCCTGCCGGTCACCAAGTTCACCGACCTGCGGCGGCTGATGCTCAACCTGTACGCTGTCGGGGACACGGTGTCGATTTCTGTGGTCCGCGCCGCGGCGACGCTTGAGCTCGACGTCACGCTAGACGAGCTGGTCTTTTAGCGAGTAGCCTCGAGGCTTAGGAGATTTACGAATGCTGACCCCCAACGAACTGCAATTCATCAAGGACACCCAACTCTACCGGCTGGCGACATCCACTCCCACCGGCCGGCCTCACGTGATTCCGATGTTCACCCGCATGGACGGCGATAATATCGTCGTTGGCGGCTACGACTTTGACATCTCTTACAAGCGGCGCCTGATCGATCGCAACCAGTGGATCGCCTGCGTCTGGGACACCCGCGACGAAGCCGGAGCCATCAAGGGCGTGGAGATCCGAGGCAAGGCCGTCGCCACCGGGAAGATCTGGGACGGCAGTGAATACTTCATCTTGGAGCCAACGAAGGTGTTCAGCTGGGGCATCGACGAGTCAGCATCAGAGTCCTTCGCCAAGAAAATGAACTTCGACGTCACCCACCTGGCCGAGCGGGGCACCTAGGCCTACGGCAGATTGTGGATGAGCAGGCGGCCCGGCCGCAGCACCACCACCACCCGCCCCTCGGTCCGCATCGCCTCATCGTATTCGCCCCAGTTCGGGTGCTCCTTGCTTGACGCGGCGCGGTAGACGTCGCGTAGGTCCGCGCTGAGCAACGCTGGGTCGGTGTTCGCTGCGCTGCGCACCTCGGCGTCGCCGTCGATGACCGCGTAGCCTCGCCAGTCCGGCCGGCAGATCATGAGCGCGAACCGCGTGTTCCGCGCCAGGTTGCGGTACTTGGCCCGGTCCGTGGTTGCCGTGAAGGCGAGGCCACCCCCGAACTTGCCGGTTGCCACCAGGCTCTGCTGAGGTCTGCCGTCTCGACGGAAGGTCGTTACGACTGCCACGTGGGTTCTGGGCCAGCAGGTCGTCTAGCTCCTCAAGTGCCATTGTGGAGGCCTCCATGATTCGAATCCAAGCATGCTATCAAGCCTCAGGTGCCTGGCCGTGGCCTGGCTGGCGGTCGAGATGGCGCTGCACTACCATGTGCACCTGGCCGACAGGACGTTCGGCCAGGTGGGAGACCCCGTTGCTCGTAGGCGAAACACCAGCCGTGGCCGCTCGGCCTCGGATTTTCTACGGTTGGTACATCGTCGGCGCGAGTATCTTCTCGAACGCGCTGCTCTCTGGCATTGTCTTCTCCGGCTTCGGCGCCTTCATCATCCCCATCGAGACGACGTTCGGCTGGAGTCGATCAGCTATATCGGGCGCCCTCGCCATCCGTCAGTTCGAATCGGGCCTGCTCGCGCCGGGCATCGGCTTCGTCGTTGACCGCTTCGGCGCGCGACGCATCATCATTGGCGGGGCGCTGATGACAGGGCTGGGGCTGATGGCGTTGGGCTGGCTGACCACAGGCATTGCGACCTTCTACTTCTTCTTCATCATCGTGGCCATCGGCACCTCCGGCATTAGCCACTCCGTGACATGGCCCGTCATAATCACGCGCTGGTTCCGGCGCAAGCGAGGCACTGCCATCGGGCTGGCGGTCATGGGGCCGACCATCGGCACCGCGCTGGTGATCCTGAATACCACGTTGGAGGAGCAGTTCGGGTGGCGGAACGTGATAGCAGGCTACGGCTTGCTGGTTGCTGTGCTGATCACGCTCATGGGGCTGATCGCCCGCGACCGTCCCGAGCCGTACGGGCTAGCGCCGGACGGCGACCCGCCGGCGCTAGCGGGCTCAGAGGCCAGCATCAGGGCCGCAGCCCATGACGCTGGAGGCCTCACACTGGTCCAGGTCCTCCGGAGCCCTTCTTTCTGGCTGCTGACGCTCTACCTCGGCGGCATGTTCGTCAGTAGCTCCGGTTTCCTTTCCCACGAGCTACCCTACTTTGTTGACGACCTTGGCTTCTCTGCCCGGTCGGCGGCGGTCATGGTGACGCTGACATTCGCGTTCAGCGCCATCGGCCGCATCGGGGCGGGCACGCTAATGGACCGGATGGACTACCGGCTGGTGATGGCGGGCTCGTCGGTGTTGATGGCACTCAGCTTCGCTTATGCGCAGGCTGTCGACATGCGCACGGGCTGGGCTGCGCAGCCGTTGGTCATCGGCTTTGCCGTGGCCTTCGGCGCCAACATACCTATGCGCTCGGTGCTCGGCGCAATGATGTTCGGCAACCGTTCGATCGGCTCCGTCATTGGCATCCTTAATGGAGGCATCGTCGGAGCCGGCCTCACGGGGCCGCTCATGTTGGGACTGATCTTCACCTGGCAAGGCAACTACAACACGGGAGTCTGGGTCATGCTGGTGCTGTCGATGGCGCTGGCCGTCGTGCCTTTCTTTATGCGCTCACGCCGAGAGCTGGAGCGGACGCGCGATGCGGTCCGCGTGGCGGGGTAACCGGACTCATGTCTATACCCGCAGGCACCCCCCCGGCTGCGCGTAAGCGGCCGCGCATCTTCTATGGCTGGTACATCGTTGGCGCGAGCAACTTGTCCAACGCCATCACCTCCGCTGTCTACTTCCAGGGGTTTTCTGCCTTTGTCCTGCCCATTGAGACGACATTCGGGTGGAGCCGCTCAGTCATCTCCGCTGCCGCGTCGTTGCGCCAGGCGGAGGCCGGTTTCGCCGGACCCGCCGTCGGCTTTTTGGTTGACCGGATTGGCGCACGCTGGATCATAGTGACAGGAGCTGTCATCGTCGGTCTCGGGCTCATTGGCCTGGGCCTCTCCAACGGCGTCGTCATGTTCTACGCCTTCTTTCTTTTCATCTCACTCGGGACGTCGGGTGTTGGCCATGGGGTGACATGGCCAACGGTGGTCGGACGCTGGTTCCGGCGTAAGAGAGGGCTGGCCATCGGCCTCGCGGTGATGGGCCCCATCGTCGGAGCTCCCATGGTCGTCGTCAATGCATCGCTGATCGACGCCTTCGGATGGCGGGCCGTCTTGGTTGGGTACGGGGTTGTCATCACTGTCTTTGTCTCATTGCTCGGTCTTGTGGCACGGAATCGCCCCCAGGATTACGGCTTGCTGCCCTACGGCGAAGAGCCAGAGGCGCGGCCTGGCGCCGTGGCTTTGTTCCG
>CAUYXS010000083.1:0-5879 GCA_963577205.1 Dehalococcoidia bacterium
GTTGATCCGGCCTATGGGGATGCCATTCACCCGCGCCAAATCGTCGTCATAGGCCGCCTGGGCCAACTCGACGAAGAACACGCCGACGAACAGCACCACGGCGACAGCGAGGCCGCCCAGCAACCACAGGTCGGTCGTCGATGTGCCCAGAACGGAGCCGAACAGGAAGCCAAACAAGTCTAGGTTGAGGCCTTCACTCGTGCTGATAACGACGACTGCCACCGCAAGCGACCCATAGAGCACGACGGCAAGGGCGACGTCGCCGGGGAGCTTACCCCGCGTGCGGAGTTGCTCAATAACCACCGCCGCAACGGTCGCCGCTACCAGCGCGGACGCCGTGGGGTAGGTATGCGTCGCAAGGCCGACGGCGACCCCCATGAGCGCTACGTGCGAGAGCGTATCGGCCATCAGGGAGAACCGGCGCAGGACGATGAACATACCCAGCGTCGGTCCGAGGGTCCCCACCAGCATGCCGCCAATGAGCGCACGGACCATGAACTCGTACTGAAAGACAGCCGGCATCGCTATCGGTGCTCGTGCAGCGCGTCGTGGATCAGAATGTCGACCGGGATGCCATACAGGCTCGACAGCTCCTTGTTGGTCAGCTCGTGCGGAGGGCCATGCTTGACCAGCGTGCGGTCAATGCATGCGATGGTAGTCGCCTCTCGGAGCATGGCACCGATGTCGTGGGAGACCAAAACCACCGTCATCCCTTGGCTCCGGTTCAGGTCGCGCAGGATCGCGTACAGCTGCTCCTCACCGGACGCATCGACACCGGCGGCCGGTTCGTCGAGCAAAATCAGCTCCGGGCGTCGCACGAGAGCCCGCGCCAGCAGCACTCGCTGCTGTTGGCCTACCGACAGCTCCGCCAGGCGCAGTCCGCTGACATGGACCATGCCAACCGCATCGAGAGCGCGGCGCACCTCCGGGCGGTCCGACCGGCGAAACACGGCAAGGGGCGATGGGCCACGGTAGGCGCCGTGGGCGACCATCTCTCCAACGGTGGCAGGGAACTCCCGCCATGCGCCGGTCACCACCTGGGGGACATAGCCGAGCCGGCCC
Source organism: Dehalococcoidia bacterium (assembly GCA_963577205.1). GTDB lineage: Bacteria > Chloroflexota > Dehalococcoidia > Lucifugimonadales > Australimonadaceae > CAUYXS01. Next base: position 1,063 of record CAUYXS010000083.1, read on the forward strand.
CACGCGGTGAACCCGACGGGGTCCTGGCCGAACAGCCGGACAATCCCGGCATCAGGGCGCAACAGGCCAAGCGCCAGCTTGACCAGCGTGCTCTTGCCGCTGCCGTTCGGGCCGAGAACCGCGGCGAACTCGCCTGCATCGATGCGCAACGATAGGTGTTCGACTGCGAGCGTCGGACCGTAGCCGAAGCTGACGTCGCGCAGGTCGATAACTGCCTCGCGGCCTCTAGTGTCAGTGCTCATGCCGCGCCTACTCGCACACCATCGCCGCCCGCAGGCTCTGGAGGTTTGCCCGCATCAGCGCCAAGTAGTCGCCAACCTCGGCTAACTCGACGTCGGTCACGCTGGCGATGGGGTGAATGGGGAGGAGCACGGCGCCCGTCTCGCGCGCGACGGCCGCCGCGAGCCGTTCGCTCAGCGCGGGTTCGACCAGCACGTAGCCGGTGGCTAAGGTGCTGAGTGTGTCCACGATCTCGGCAAGGCGTTGCGGCGACGCGTCGCCCTCGGCCTCGGCGTTGGCGATGGCCAGTTGCTCAAAGCCGTACCGCTCGGCGAGCCGTCCGTAGGCGGCGTGCGGCGTGACGACGCGGTCAAGCATGCATACGGCGAGGGTGGTGGCGAACGCCTCGTCCAGCATGCGCAGGTCAGCCAGCAGGCCGGCGGCTCGTTCCTTATAGGCCGTGGCCTTGCCGGGATCCGCGGCCACCAGCGCGTCCCGGATGCGCCCTACCTGCGTTTGGGCGGCAACGGGGTCAAGCCAGGCGTGGGGGTCACCGGATGGCAGTCCAGGGCCGGAGGCCACCACGACCGTGGCCGGTGCGTCGTCGCCAAGCGCGTCGATAGCTCGCCCAAACCATGGTTCGAGGTCCAGCCCGTTGAGGGCGGCGACATCGGCTTCGCCGAGGGCTCGGATGTCGCCGGGAGTTGGCTCGAACCCGTGGACGTTCACCCCCGTGCCGATGAGAGTGACGATGTGGACGTCGTCACCGCCGATGCGCTCGGCAAAGTAGGCCATCGGGTAAACGCTGGCCACCACTCGCAGGGTGTCCGCCGGCGGGATGCTCCCAGCGGAGCACGCGGCAAGCAGGGCAGCAGATAGCGCCAAAGCGGCAGTTCTGATACGTAATCTCATTATTGATTAATCGGCATCGCCTGGCGAGCCGGGGATGCCCTAGCTGGTGGTCTCCAGACAGTCGGTGCAGGTGACGTACAGCTCGACACGGTGGCCTAGCAGGTGCCCCGGCACCTCAGCCGCCATCTCGCGGAGCAAACGCTCCACGGCGGGCTTACGAAACTCCTCCACCCGGCCGCACGAGGTACAGATCACGTGGTGGTGGTGGCGCGCCTCGTCGAAGCTGTAGCGGGGCGCACCGTCTAGCATCACAGTTTTGCAGAGGGCGCCGGCGCCCACCAGCAGCTTGATCGTCCGATAGACGGTCGCCCGGCCGACGCCAGGCAGCTCCGCGTTGACCTCTTCGGCGCCGAAGGCCGCGTCCTTACCCGAGAGCAGGTCCGCGACCCGACGCCGAGGACTCGTCAGGCGAAAGCCAAGATCTTCGAGGGTTGCGTGCAGGTCTGGCCGCAGGCTGGTGTGCACCATGGATAGCACCTCTCAGTCAACTTGAGACAGAGTACCAGTGATTATTTGACTTCGCAACCACCTGCTGTCACGGTGTAGACTAGGTTCTCCTCATAAGGTTATGGCGAACAGTCCCACACCTAGCACCGGCCGGCGGGGCATCTACTACGGCTGGCTCATCGTCCTCGGCTACCTGCTCGCCGGGGTTGCCGGCTCGGGTGCGATGCTCTGGGGGTTCCAAGTTTTCGTGACGCCGATGAAGGAGGAACTGGGCTGGAGCACCGGCACCATCTTCAGCGTCACTCTCTTTCGCACCGTGCTCGTGGGCGTGCTCATCGTCTTCCTCAGCCGGCTGATGGACCAGCGGCGCTGGCCGCCTATCGTCATGGGTGTCTCGGCCGTTGTCATGGGCTTCAGCGTCATGGGGCTGAGCCTGGTACATACGTACTGGCAGTACTTCCTCTTCTCCGTCGTGTTCGGCAGCATTGGATTCGCCGGCGCCGGCGGGCAACTCTACCAGGCCCTGGTGCCCAAGTGGTTCATCCGCCTGCGCGGCAGGGCGATCGCCTTCGGCAGCGCAGGGACCGCCATCGGCGCGTTCGTCTATCCGACGCTGGCCGATATCACCATCGATGCCTACGGCTGGCGCACAGCGTGGGTTGTCATCGGCATCCTGACGCTCGTGCTGCTGGTGCCCATCTCGGTGCTCATCCGGCGCTCGCCGGAGGACATGGGGCTGTTACCGGATGGTGAGACGCAACAGCGTACCCAGGAGCGCCGGAGTGCCGCCATGGCCGCCGGCCGAGGAGAAGAGCAGAGCTACCGGCCGGGGGAGGTGCTCCGCTACCCCACCACCTGGTTCATCGTCGTCGCCTCCATGCTCGCGGCGCCCACGATGATCGGTCTCACCAGCAACTGGGCAGTCCACTTCGAGAGCATCGGGTTCACCAGAGCCGAGGCGGCGACGGTCGTGTCGACCTACGGTGCGGCGTCAATGGCCTCGCGGTTCATTTGGGGTTATTTCCTCGACAAGCACCACATACGGACACTGGCCATGGTGCATGCAGGGCTAACGGCAGGGTCCATTGGTTTCCTGCTGGCGGTGTCCAGCTTCGGTGTCGTCGCCATCGCCTACGGCGTGGTCCAGGGCCTCATTCTCGGCGGCTACCTGGCGATCCAGCCGCTAATCTGGTCGAACTTCTTTGGCCGCGCCCATTTAGGCGCCATCCGAGGGACATTCGCGCCCTTCCAGACGATCGTGGCAGCGGCGGCTCCCTTCACGATCGCGACGACGGCAGACAGCTTCGGCTCCTACCGCCCGGTGTTCGTCCTGTTGCTGGTCCTCTGGCTGGTGAACAGCGGCTTCATGTACATGGCGCGGCCGTTGCCCCCGCCTCGTGCCGCCTCTCTCGTCCCCGAGCCTGCGGGCGATCCCGCCGGCTCATCGCTCAGTCGCCCTTAGAAGCTGATGGCCTGGTCCCAGTGCTCCTCGCACACCATCTCCTCGATGGGCTTGCGGCTCTTGGGTCCATGGTGCTGGCCGTCGGTGCCGGCTGGGTAGCCCAGTGGGATCAGGCACGTCGGGTCGATGTTGTCCGGCAGACCAAGCAGATCACGGAACTCTGCCTCCATCCAGCGGAAGCTCGTGGTGATGGTGCCGCCCAGGCCGACGCCGCGCGCGGCCAAGAGCAGGTTCTCAACCGCAGGGTAGGACTGCCCAAACGGTCCCACGCTCCACGGCCCCTCGCTCACCGGGCGCTGCGCGCAGGCGATGATGAGCACCGGAGCGTGGGCCAGCGACGCGGCGAAGTCATCGCCGCCCGTAGCCGTTGGTGCGGGCGTGGGCCTGCGGTCCTGCCCGGCGCTGCGGGCTGCGGCGGCGCGCTCGACCGCTGCCTGAACAAGCTCGCTGACCTTGCGCTTGCCCTTCGCGCTACGGATGACGACCCACCGCCACGGCTGGCGGTTGCCACCGCTCGGCGCCTGACCGGCGGCCTCGAGGACGCGGCGAAGCAGCGCATCAGGCACCGGATCGGCCTTGAAGCGCCGGATGGCACGCATGGTGTCGATGGCCTCGAAGAGGTCGATATCAGGGACAGGCGTGTTGGTCATGCGAAGTTCCTCGCGTTGGGGTAGTGGCCTGCGAGTATTCGGCGAGGCCAGCCGGAGCGCCAATCGGCGGGCGCAGGTCTGCGTGCGCTGCTAGAGGGAGTTGGTGGGCCACCCTGGACTCGAACCAGGGACCTCAGTCTTATCAGGACTGCGCTCTAACCACCTGAGCTAGTGGCCCGCGGAGGACTAATGAGTATAGGGCGGAGTTAAAGAAGAGGCCAGCCCGATTGGGCTGGCCTCTTTAGTTGCGCGAGTTAACCGCCGAATAGTGGAAGGAAAGCACCATATGAGTACCACCTGGATCTCAACCGATGTCGAGACGCAAGATTTGGCGCCACTGTCGTCGAGGGAGCAGAACTCAACCGATCGACCGTGGCTGACCCAAACCTCCGAGGTGGGGTCGACCTAGGATTTCCCTAAAAAGGGAGCTCCCTAGAAAGGAGGTGATCCAGCCGCACCTTCCGGTACAGCTACCTTGTTACGACTTCGTCCCAGTCACTAGTCCCGCCCTCGGCGCAGGCCTCCTTGCGGTTGGCTGTGCGACTTCAAGCGTTACCAGCTTCCATGACGTGACGGGCGGTGTGTACAAGGCCCGGGAACGTATTCACCGCAGTAGGGCTGATCTGCGGTTACTAGCAACTCCGAATTCATGCAGGCGAGTTTCAGCCTGCAATCCTAACTGGGGATAGGTTTAAGGGATTCGCTTCGCCTCGCGACGTCGCTGCCCGTTGTCCTATCCATTGTAGCGTGTGAGTCGCCCAGGGCGTAAGAGCCATGATGACTTGACGTCATCCCCACCTTCCTCCTCGGATTACGAGGCAGTCTCACTAGAGAGTGCAACTAGTGACGAGGGTTGCGCTCGTTGCGGGACTTAACCCAACACCTCACGGCACGAGCTGACGACAGCCATGCAGCATCTGTGACGGCTCCCCGAAGGGTCCCCCATCCTTTCGGCGGGGTACCACCGACATGTCAAGCCCTGGTAAGGTTCTTCGCTTTGCATCGAATTAAACCACACGCTCCGCTGCTTGTGCGGGCCCCCGTCAATTCCTTTGAGTTTTAGCCTTGCGGCCGTAGTTCCCAGGCGGAATGCTTAACGCGTAAGCTTCGACACGGCAGGGGTCGAT
>CAUYXS010000084.1:0-5760 GCA_963577205.1 Dehalococcoidia bacterium
GGGCGAATGCGGCGAAGAATGCTGGAGTCGCGTCAGGGAACGGATTCCCCGCCAGGGAGGCGAGCGCGATGCGGTGAACACCGTGTGTGGCGCACCAGGTGGCCGCGGCCGCCAGCAGCAGCACGTTGTGGCCCGGTATGAACACCGAGGTATCTGGCTCGTCGGCGCGTGGCGTGTCCCCGGTCACACTCCAGTGCCGGCCCAGCAGCGCGCCCATGGGCATGGGTAGGACGCTGACGTCGTGGACTCGAGGGTTTGCTAGGCGACTTACGAAGGCGTGAAGCGCTGCCTGCTCGGGCGGCTCCCAGGCGAGCCCTCGCTCCATGCAGAGCGGGTAGACGTCAGCGGCCTGGGCCAGATCCGCGACCAGCACGCAACTGTCGAGGCCGCCGCCGGCCAGCACCGCGACCGTACTCACGCTACGCCGTCCGGTAGGACGCGAAACTGTCGGGTGTCTCCCACAAACGTACCTCGTCGACATCGATGCCCGCGTCGCGCAGGTGATCGAACACCAGATGAGCGATGTTCTCCGCCGTTGGATTGTCCGCCATCAGGTAGAGCGGCTCGCCCAGCCCACGGAGCGCTGGGACTGCGGGGTCTCGCTCACTCAGCACCATGCGGTGATCGAGGTTCGCGTCCACCCAGCCCTTGACGGCATCGCGGACGTCGCTGAAATCGATCACCATGCCGCGCGTGTCCACCTGCGCCGCGCGGACCTCGACCTCCAGTCGCCCATTGTGGCCGTGCAAGTGCCGGCACTTCCCCTCGTAGTCGAGGAGTCGATGGCCGTAGCAGAAGTCGATGGACTTGACGACGCCGTGGTTCTTCACGAGGGACTGAGTGTACCGGAAGCGGCGATGCCCGGTCCCACCAGGTGGCGCCCGGCGTCCACGCGGATAACCTCTCCGGTGGTGGACTCGGCCTTGAGCAGCATAGCGACGATCGCTGCGATCTCCTCGGCGGACGACTCGCGTTGGAGGGGCGTCTGACGGATGACGGCCTCCTCCCAGTCCTTGAGGGCAATGTCGGGCGGACGCATGGTGGGACCGGGGGCAATGGCGTTCACCAGGATGCCTCGACCCGCGAGCTCGGTTGCGAACGCGCGAGTCATGAAATGGATCGCGGCCTTGGCGGTCATGTATGGCAAGTAACCGGAGTAGACCGTTTCGCCTGCAGCCCAATCGCCGAAGTTGATGATATGCCCGCGCGTCGGGCCATCGTTTTGTGACATGTGCCGCGCGGCGTGAACCGAGAGCAGGTACGCTCCCTTCGCCGCGGCCATCGATCGATCCCAGGCTTCGGCATTGAGGAGATCGAAGGGTACGCGCTGGAAGTCGGACGCCATGTTGACGAGGAAATCGATCCCTCCAAGCGCCTCCGCCGCCTCTGTGGTTGCGCGCTGGACGTCCTCTTCGATGCTGGCGTTGGCCTGGACAACGACGGTGCGTTCGACCACTGAGCCGACCTCCGCTGCCAGGCTCTCGGCCTCGCTACGCGAATTCCGGTAGACGATGGCCTGGTTGATACCCTCGGCTGCGAGCCGCTGAGCGACGACCGCCCCGACGCGCTTCGTCCCAATAAGGATGGCGTTCTTGCCAGCAAGCGTACGCACGCGGTTCCTCCTGACACGCAGCTGCTCGGCCCCCGAGCAGCGCTGCCCGATGCATCATACGAGTGATCCTAACCGCCCTGGTAGCATCGGTAACCGTGGAAACGCGTACGCAGCCGTGGTTTGTCGAGTTTTTCGGAGCGGACTACCTGCTTGCCTACGAGCCGTTGCTCACCGAGGAACGTACTCAGAACGAGGTCGCGTTCGTGGAGCGAGTCCTCGGGCTGCGCTCCGGTCAGGCGGTGCTGGACCTCTGCTGCGGCCCTGGTCGGCATACACTCCTTTTGGCTAAGCACGGCATCAGTGCAACAGGCCAAGACCTTAGCGAAAGATATATTGAAAACGCCCGAGAATGTGCCGCCGCACAAGGCCTGAGTGCCCAGTTCGTCCGCGGCGACATGCGGGAAATCCCGTTCGCGGCGCACTTCGATGCGGTCATCAACCTCTTCACGTCCTTCGGATACCTAGAGACGGACGCCGATAACACCGCAGTCCTCCGCGCTGTCGCACGCGCGCTCAAACCCGGAGGCCGACTCCTGCTCGACACCATGAACCTTGGCTGGGTGTTGGCGAACCAAGTCCCTGAAGAGCGCCACGAGCGGCCGGACGGGACCGTGCTGATGGAGCGACGTCGTTTCGATGATGCGGAGGGCCGCAACCACGTCTGGTTCGAACTCACGCCGCCTGGGGGGGCGATGCGCGAGCTGGTTGGGCACCACGTGCGGCTGTACTCGCACGACGAGCTCGTTTCGATGGCGGCCGACGCAGGGCTTGAACCTACCGAAACCTACGGCGGCTTCGACGGCTCATCGTACGAGGTAGGCTCGCGGCGGCTGATTTTGGTGGCGCGAAAGCCGGCCTAGCCGCTTCCGTACTCGGCCTTTCCCTCGGCCGTGCGCTCAAGTGTCGTTGGCGCCTGCTCAGGACGAGCGTGGCCCAATCCGTCAGGCATCCAATGGAACCGATACGGCTGCAGCCGCTATCATGCCAGCGTTAGTACACTGGAGGACCTTCAGCATGCGCGCAAATACCTTCGTCTCGGCCATCGTCGTCGGCTCCGGCATTTTCGCCCTGGGGCTCATCAACGAGTGGGCGTTGGTCACGGGCATGGCGATGCTGGTGGTCGGTGGCGCGTTCTCGCTTGCACTATGGTCCTCTCCGCCGATCCGCCCGGACGAGCCGCGGTATGGCACTCCGGAGGCCGCTGCAGCATGGGAGCACGCCCACCCGAAGCGCTCGCCGCTTGAGGCGCCGCTGGAGGGCGTTGGCGTTGTCTCCGTCATCGTTCTGGGCTCCGGTGTCTTTGCCCTGGGGCTCATCAATGAATGGGGGTGGGTCACGGGGCTGGCGATGATGGCGGTCGGTGGCGCGTTCGCCGTCGCGTTCTGGCTCCGCCCCAAGGCGCACGCCTAGCGCGCCCCGAAGGCAGGCTCGCCCCAAAGGACTCACTCAGCCGCCACGAACTTCCAGCCGCCCTGCGTGCCACCGAGGCCCGCGATGGGCCCGCACGAATGGAGCAACCATGGACGCACCCCTGAGCCAGCAGCAGATGGAGTACCTGCAATCTATCGACTCACCGACAGTTGCTAACGCAATCGAGACCTTCGACCTGCGCTCTCGTGCCGAGGGCTTCATGTCCGCGGACATCCACGGGCTCTTTCCCGAGCTCGGGCCTGTGGTTGGCTACGCGGCCACCGCAGTGATATCTGCCAAGGGGCCCGGCGGCGCGGCCGCCCCGAGATCTGAGCTATGGGAGCACGTCCTCTCCATTCCGGAGCCGCGAGTGGTTGTTCTTCAGGACCTTGACGACCCGGCGTTGGGTGCCTTCTGGGGCGAAGTGCAGTCGAACATCTTCAGAGCGCTGGGCTGCGTGGGTACGATAACCAACGGCTCCGTCCGTGACTTGGCCGAAGCTCGCGCGCTCGGGTTCAAGTTCTTCGCGAAAGCAGTGTCGGTGTCGCACGCCTACGTCCACGTCGTCAGCGTGGGCGGCACCGTCACGGTTGGTGGCCTCGCGGTGAGCCCGGGCGATATCCTGCACGGCGATCAGCATGGCGTGACCAACGTGCCCTTAGAAGCCGCGCGCGACTTGAAGCGGGGCGCCGACTCAGTCTTGGAGCGGGAGCAGAAAATCATCGAGCTGTGCCAGTCGCCTGGCTTCACGGTAGCCAAGCTCAAAGAGCTTGCTGGGTAAAAGGAGAAGCACATGAAAGCCGCAGTGCTACGCCAGGTGGGGAGCCCACTGACACTGGAGGACGTCGAGCTTGATGCGCCCAAAGCGGACGAGGTTCGCGTCCGAATAGCCGCGGCTGGCGTCTGCCGGAGTGACCTGCATTTTATGCGCGGGCATGCGGCTATGAAAATGCCCGCGGTGCTGGGGCACGAAGGGTCGGCGGTCGTCGAAATAGTAGGTGAGCACGTAACACGCGTGAAGCCGGGCGACCACGTCATCCTGTCTTTCGCACCGCACTGCGGCCACTGCGCATCGTGCCTGTCGGGCCACGCGAACCTCTGCGACCGGCACATGGCCACCGGCGGGACGATGTTCGACGGCACGGTGCGCCTGCACAGCGGCAGCGAGGATATTGCGCACATGGGCAAGGTCGCTTGCTTTGCCGAACAGGCAGTGGTCCCTGAAACCGGGTGCATTCCCATCGCTGAAGACTTCCCGTTGGACCAGGCGGCGCTCATCGGCTGCTGTGTCACCACGGGCGTGGGCGCGGTTCTCAACAGCGCGCGAGTAAACCCTGGCAGCACCGTCGCCGTTATCGGCGCCGGTGGCGTCGGCCTGAACGTGGCCCAGGGCGCGCGGCTGGCAGGCGCCGCCAGAGTCATCGTCGTCGACGTGAACGACGCCGCGCTGGAGTTCGCGGGTCGCTTCGGCGCCACGGACATGGTCAACCCCACGCACGAGAACGCCCTCCAACGGATTCGCGACCTGACCGGTGGCGCCGGCGTCGACTACGCCTTCGAAGTCTTTGGTTCCGCCGAGACGATCACAATGGCACTGGACGCAACCAAGAAAGGCGGGACGGCGGTGGTGATCGGGCTGACAGCCATGGGTGAAGAGACGGGCATCGATGCGCTCCAGCTAGTCAGGCAAGAGAAAACACTGAAGGGCAGCTACTACGGGAGCGCAGCCCCCGCCGTGGACATGCACAGGACGGTCGACCTCACGACGACAGGGAAGATCGACGTCGGTGGCCTGATCACTCGTCGATACAGACTGGACGAAATCAACGATGCCTACGAAGAGTTGGCCAGAGGCGCCGTCGGCAGGGGCATTATCGAGTTCTAGCCGAAGGCCAGTGCGGCGCTGGCCCCAGCGGCGGCGGCCGCACCGTGGTATGGGCTTGCTCTCCGTCTGGACGGCCAGCCACGCGAACCAGAAGTGGTCGCCGTGGACCACCGGCGTGAGTTGCTTGCCTGCGAGCGCGCCGCCTTGGCGAAAGGGCGTGCGCCCGGCCTGACAGTTGTTACGAGCCTGTAACAACTACTAGGCCCGCAGCTGCCTGCCCACGGCTATACTTCGCCGTAGCGCGGCATCGCCAGCGGATGAGGGAGCCGTACGTTCCCCTGAGAGGAGAGACTCATGTCAGGACTTAGCCTCAGTACGGCCCAGCAGGTGCTCGACTACCTGAAGGCCAACGACATCCGGATCGTCGACATGCGGTTCAGCGACCTCTTTGGCACGTGGCAGCACTTCGCCGTCATGACCACTGAGCTCGACGAGGACACCTTCAAGGAGGGCCTGGGCTTCGACGGGTCATCCATCCGTGGCTTCCAGCAGATTGAAGAGAGCGACATGATGCTGGTGCCGGACCCCACCTCCGCGTTCATGGACCCGTTCACCGAGGTCCCGACGCTGTGCATGATTTGCGATGTCCGTGACCCCATCAACGATACGCCGTACTCCAGGGACCCACGCTACGTCGCGCGTAAGGCAGAGGAGTACCTCAAGAGCTCCGGCGTCGCCGACATCTCATTCTGGGGCCCTGAGCTCGAGCACTTCGTTTTTGACCACGTGCGGTTCGACCAGAACGCCCAGTCCGGGTACTACTTCATCGACTCCGAGGAGGGTATCTGGAACTCCGGCCGGCCCGAGGACGACCAGCGGGGCCCGAACCTTGCTCACCGACCTCCCCACAAGG
>CAUYXS010000085.1:0-5745 GCA_963577205.1 Dehalococcoidia bacterium
GCGCCCATTGGCCCCGCAACCCGCTCAGCTGGGTCTTCACAAAGCTCTGGTATCACCTCTGGGCACGACCTATGCAGAAGGGCAAGTTCAACGATCAGGACAAGAGCGTGGTCCTCGCGGGGACGGAGTTCGATCACCGGCACGGCGCCAACAATCCGACACTACTGTTCCGGCCCGATGTCGACCCTTACGACTTCATCCAGATGTGCAACACGACCGCCCGCGGCGAGGTCCCTAACGACGTCCGTGAAGCCGTCCTCGCTAGCGTTGAGGCGGTAGGGTAAGTCGCACAATGCGATGAGCCCGGACAAACCGACGGCCCGGGCGGAGTCGCCCGGGCCGTCTCAGCGTCTCATCGAAGATGGGACTAGTCCCAGCGGGTCTGGGGCTTCGGCTCCAGTACCCCGTCGACGAACAGATCTACCTTCCCTTGTGGGAAGCAGAGGTGGCCTGCGATCTTGCCGGACTCCGCGATCGGGTAACGATAGGACCAGGCTAGGTCCTCCGCTAGTTCGCCGCCGACCTCGATGGAGTAGTAGTGTGCCTCGCCCTTGTAGGGGCAGCGTGTGATCTTCTCGCTGGGCCGCAGCGCACCGGCCCGGACGTCGCTCTTGGGGATGTAGAAGCGTCGGGGCATGCCCGTTTCAAACAGCATGACGGAACTGTCCGTCTCTGCGATGGTCTCTCCGTTCACAACGACACTGACCTTGCGTGAGCTGGAGAGGCAGTCCACTCGCTTGTAGGGATCGCGGGCGTGGACGAAGACCTCCTCATTCTCCTCGAACCAGGCGTCGACGCGATCCCAGTAGAAGGCGACGTAGCCGGTGACGTCCACCGCGCCATCTAGCGGCACGGCGTAATTCCAGATCACATTCTCCACGACTCGCTCACCGATCTTGACGCTCCAATACCGAGCGTCACCGCGGATCGGTCAGTGGGTTTTGTTGTCCGTGGGCTCCATGAGGTCCATACGGACATCGGCCATCGGTAGGTAGTAGACCGGCACGTGCCGCGTCTCGTGCATGATGACCGCGTCCGTGCTGTCGGCGATGGCCTCGCCGTTCAAGAAAACGCGAATGCGCTTGCTCGTCGGCTCGATGCGGCAGACGTGCTCTAGCGGCTCCCCGCGCGTGGCGATATCGAATGCCTTCGATGTTTGGGGCACTGGTTTCCTCTCCTACTTTCGAATGATGAATTCTTGGCTGATGTACCGACGGTATCACCGCCCCCGACCCCTGAGAAGCGATCAGGCGGAGCCAACCTGCCAATGGTTGGAGGCGGGCCACGCCTCGCGCCAGCCCTGGTAGTTGTAGCGCTCGGCCGCCGCCCGCACCTTGGGGTGGTCGAGGATAGCCAGCCGTCCGTTGATGGACACGGGCTGATCGTTGACGGTGAGCGTGAAGTACTTGATGCCTGCCCACACGAAGTCGCCGACCTTGCCGGTCGTCCGGCCCAGGTGGAAGTGCAGATGGCGGGTCCCGCCGGCCCAGCTGGTCGTCTGCGGGTGTGTCCCGCTGTGCCAGGAGTCGATGACCAGCGCCTGGTCGCCGAAGCGCTCGACCAGATCCTGCGTCGCCGACCAGAAGTCATCGAGCCACTTCGGGTCCTGAAGCCCACCCGCGATGCCCTTCATCCGGTTGCCGCCGATCTCCAGGTACGCGGGGTCGTGGGCTGTGTTCAGCTTGGTGCCGTCCATCCACTCCACGACAATGATGCCCTCGGCGTCGGCCGAGCCGACGGGGAGGTACGCTGACGAATGGAACGATCGGTCGACGCCCGTGCCGCCAACCTCATCCTCGAAGTAGCTGGCGCGGAGCGTTGGCTCAGGCACCGCGCCGTGGATGTCGGTGCCATTGGGTGCCGTGATACGCCAGCGGGCGCCCTCAAGGAAGATGTCATGGTTCAGCACCTCGTGGATCGCATCCGCGATGCCCCACGGGTAGCGCGACTCGCTGGCGGCCAAGCTCTCCGCCGTGGCCGAGCGGTTCTGGACGATCAGTGGCTTCTTGCTGGCATCCGCGAGGTAAGGAATGAGGTGCTCGGCGTCCGCGTGGACAATGACCCTGTCGGCGCCACACAAAGTCTTCGCCTGCTCGGGCGATAAAGTGAAGGGGCGCCGCCTCGCGCTCAGGTAGCGCTGCTCGCCCTCCAGGGGCTCGACCCACAGGACGGCGCTCTTCGCATGCCTGCGCTGGATGGCCTCCTCGATCGTGGCGCTCATCGACGTGTCAATGCGGGTGCCGTCGTTGACTAGGACGATCGTTTCGCTGGCCTCGACTTCCGCGCAGTTCTCGACGAGGTTGCGTACGCCCTCGCGCACCTGCGCGCCGAAATCCTCTGGCGTCCGCAGGGTGCGGCCTACGTTGGTCTCTGTTGCCATGGTTGTCCTCTCGCCTCAGGTGAGATAGGCCCAGAGCCTCGCCAAGCCTGGACGGCGACTGTATTGTCAGCAGCGCGGTGCGTCAAATCCGCGAGCGACGATAGCTTCGCATGCCCGTTGCAACAGGCATGCGAAGCGCAGGCCGACGAAGCTTGCCCAAAGCATGACCCAAGGAGAGTCTAATGAAAGTGCTCGTTGTCCACGGCGCCGGCATGGAGATGCGCGGCAAGGTGAACGTGGAACTGTTCGGCCCCATGACACTTGATCAGTACGACGAAACCATCCGCCGATACGCCGTCGAGCTTGGTGTCGACGTCGACATTTTTCACTCGAACGTTGAGGACGAAGTGATAGCGAAGCTCCATGCAGCCGCGGAAGCAGGCACCGACGCGGTGCTCATCAACCCGTCCGGATACATGAACGGCCATCCGTCGCTGGTCGATGCGATTCGGACCATCGACATCCCCGTATACGAAACGCACATGTCGAATCCCGCCAACCGCGGCGCGACGTCCCAGGTTTCGGGTGCCTGCGACGGAGTGATTACCGGCTTCGGCATCCTCGGTTACTACATGTGCCTCGCCGCCTTGAAGCGATAGGTCTTCAATTTCGTTGTCAGAGGCCCCGATGGCAAACGGGTACTAGCGGCGAAGGTGAAGATTGACGGCGGCCTCGATTTCGAGATCGCCGACGGCTTCACTATCCAAGAAATACGCGCCGAGATGGACGAGGATGACGCCCGCAGAGCGCATACCATCCATGGCAGGAAATGGAGTGGGCTGCGCAGGCAATCCTTGTGGCGTACGACGAGCCGGAGATCACCGAGCTTATACAGGCGGTGCTCGGCCCGCGCGATTCGTGGCAGTTTCTGGTCGCCCGCGTGGTGTTCGTCACCGACGACTCGGCTAGCGTCGATACGAGGGAGTTCCTGGAGAGCACTAGACGCAGCGTCGTCTCGGAACCCTTCGGCCAGCAGGATCTCCTCCTTGCCGTTGGAGAACCCCCTGCCGCCGCATATCAACACCGTTCGTCATTCATCAAGCGAAGAGCGCGAAGCAGGCCACGCCGGCTCCACGCTGTGTAAGCCAACGTACCTGGCGGTATTGGCTTGCCTGCGCGAAGGGTCTAGCGGCGACCGTGGTTGGCGAAGCCCAAGCGAATCCTCAGCCCGCTCCGCTTGATGTCCTGCTTGCCCACGCGGGTAATGAACTCCGCCGTGGTCTCGGGTTTCTTTTCTTTCTTCGGCTTCTTCAATCGGGCCATCGGGAGCTCCCAGTCGTAGACATTCATACAGAGTATAGCGCGACATGCGTGGCGCTTGGGGCCAAGCTCTGTCCCGGCGGGCATCAGAATGCTAACGTCACACGAGGAGGATCATATGCAAACGGACCAACAACCGTCGACGAACCGGGAAGTTACCACCCTGGCGGGAGGCTGCTTCTGGTGCCTGGAGGCAGTATTCGAGCAGGTCAGAGGCGTGGAAAGTATTGTCTCTGGCTACGCGGGAGGCCATGTGCCCAATCCGACCTACCAGCAGGTTTGCACCGGCACGACGGGTCACACGGAGGTCGTTCAGCTTACCTTCGATCCTGTGGTTGTGTCCTATCAGAGTCTGCTTGATCTTTTCTTCGTCATCCACGACCCAACGACGCAGGACCGGCAGGGCCCCGACGTTGGCCCGCAGTACCGTTCTGCCATCTTCTGGCACACGGATGAGCAGCGAGAGGCGGCGGAGCAGGCGCTGGCCGATCTTGAACGAGCTGGCGTCTGGCCCAACCCGGTCGTGACCGAACTGGTACCGCTGGTGCAGTTCTATGCAGCAGAGCAGTACCACCAAGAGTACTATCGGAAAAACCCAGGCCAGGGTTATTGCCAGGTCATCATTGCTCCCAAGGTCGCCAAACTCAGAAAGGAGCACATAGCGGTGCTGAAGGCCTAGTCCCTTAGCAAGCGGCTAGTCTTCTTCGTCAGGCATGACCGCACTGAGGGCAGTTCCGAGGTCCGCGCCACTCGCGATGGCGAGAAACGCCGGGTAGAAGCGGATCGCATCGTTGACAGGGCCGGCGTAATTGGCAGCGATCTGGTCCGGGCCGAGCGTGCCGTCTGCCACGTAATAACTGTGGCGGACCATAACCTCACCGTCCTCCGCGACGCGGCATGCACCCACGAGCATGTCGGCGTTCAGGACGTTGGCCAATTTGACCCCCAGCGCCAGCTGTGGCTCGCTGAGGGTCGGCAGGTCTGCCAGGTGAGCATAGACGATGACCAGCGCTGGCTCATCCTCCTCGTCGAACCAGGCGAGCGTGGCCTGGATTTCACCGTCGCCTATCTCCTGTGACACAGTGTTGCCTTCGCGATCGTACTGCCCCGGGTACTCTTGTTCGAAGTAGTCAAGGACGGGCTTGTCGAGCTTACTCATGCTGGGAGTTCCCTCTCTGTGGGATTCATGCCGGTGCTTGGCGTGCCGCATACCGGCCTAGGGGGTCGACACTAAGAGGGCCCTGGCGTCTGCCAGGGCCCTCAGCTCACGCGATAGAAGCGTCGGCCCGCCGGTCTAGCCTGCGGCGATCTCGTTGCCGGCCACGGTGGCACCACCCTTGCTGAAGGTACCAAGCGGGGCTTCGACCTTACGCTCGTCGATGCCCGCGCCGTCCTTATCGTGGTCGTAGCCGAAGGCAGCGTAGCGGCCGCCCAGCGCCTTGGTGACAATGAGCCGGCGCCACTGAATGACCTCGGCGTCATGCCCAGAGAGCTTCTCGGGCCAATCGTAGCGCTGATTGAACATCATGCTGCCGTCCTGGATGGAGAAATTGTACTCCGCCGCCCAGCGGCCCCAGGTGTTGTAGAGGAACTTGAAGTACCAGCGCTGGAGCCGGTTCGCGGGCCGTGAGTAATGGAAGTACCACAGGCGAGTCTTCCACGGTTCGAGTGCCACCGGCCAGCGGGTGTACATGCCCACGAGCCCGGAGCCGGTCTTGGCGAATATCTTCTTGAGCCCACGGGCGGGGGACTGGAAGCCGCCAGCGCGGAAGTAGCCGGGTAGGCGGTGGCCGTTACCCCACCATTCGTTGTCGTACGTCTTAGGTGACGGCACTCGCCCGATGAAGAGCGGGACCAAGAACATCCAGTTCCACCACTTGCGGAAGTGATGCTTGGGCCATTTGTAACCGCCAGGGTATTCGTCTTGCTTGGGGGCCATCCGCATGCCGTTGGCAATCACGGTGCCGTTGGCACTGGGTGCTGGGGTGCCAGCCCTGAAGCCGTTGCCGGTGAAGGCGGGGCGATAGCCCTGCGCTCCGCGAGCGCCGAAGTTCTCCTGGCCGAGCAGCGCGCCGATAGTGTCGCGATGGAGGTAAGCCACGTGG
>CAUYXS010000086.1:0-5712 GCA_963577205.1 Dehalococcoidia bacterium
CATTCACGCCGACGATGGGCGCGATGGTCGGACGCATCGAATGCCACCTGCTCCTGGGTGGAGAACTGGTCCGTCAGTATCTCCGAGGCGTGGGGCACCCGGGCAAGCAGGCCGGTCTGGTGCTCGCGCGCCGCCGAGAAGAAGTCGCGGGCTGGCTGCTGTTCAATGATCGAGTAGATGACCTGCATGGTCGGGGCTTTGCGCTCACCCATCGAAACCTCGCCCTCCGCGCGCCAGCCGATGTCCGGGCCGAGGGCTGTGCCGTACCAGCGCACCTTGCCCTCCCGCTTCAAGTCATCCAGCGTCGCGAACAACTCGTCGTCCTGGAGGGCCGTGAGGCGAGGGTTGTGTAGCTGATAGAGATCGATGTAGTCGGTGCCCAGCCGTTGCAGGCTGGACTCGCAGGCCTTGCGCACGAACTCCGGGTCCCATCGCTGGGGGCGCTCGCGCTGATGTCCGTCGCGAGGGGCATCGAGGTCGTAGCCGAACTTCGTTCCGATGACGAGATCGTTGCGCCGACCGTGCAGCGCCTCGCGAAGGATCTCCTCCCCGAAGCCCTGGCCGTAGGTGTCGGCGGTATCGAACAAGGTCACCCCACCCTCGGCCGCATCGCGAAGAAGCTTGATGGCGTCGGTTTTCTCGACGTTCCCCCACCAGCCAGTGGACACACTCCAGACGCCAAAGCCGACCTCGGAGACGGTCAGGTCTGTGCTGGTGAGATTGCGGTACTTCATGGTGCTCTCAATCCCTGCTCCCCGCGAGGGAGCAGGCCAAAATGTGAATCATGGGCGGGCTACGGCGGCGCGCGCTGCGTCGATGGCCCGGTCGATGGCGTCGGCGGTTTCGGCGAATGCCGCGTCGTCGAGTACGGGCGTACCCAAGCCGGAGCTGACGTCGTCGAGCAGCGGCAGCCACGAGCGGCAGCCTGCGTACTCCGGGCGCACTGGCACCTGGCGCTCGGCAGGGAAGGCGAACACGCGAAGCACCATCGCCGTCAGAGGGACGCGAGGGCGCCAGCGTAGCCGGGTCTCGGCGTACGCGTCCGACCAGATATGGAACGGCGCCAGCGCCCGTAGCTCCTCGGCCTCCGACACCGCAAAGGCCCGGTGGACTTTGGCCAAGTAGCGGAAATGCAGCGCATCCGGGTCTGCCGCCTGTCCGAAGACACCAGTGAGCGCCTCAGCGTGCTCGGGCTTCAGTAGGCCGTACTGCTGGTGTTCGAACGACGGTGACAGCAGGAACTCGGGGAACAACACCTCGAAGCGGTTGTTCTCTTCCCGAATACCGCCCTTGCGCAGTATGAGGACCTGCCGTCCGGTACCGAGCGCCTCGACGGCGACGGCCCACTCCTTCAGCGCTGCGGCGCATGTCGGTGATGTCGTCATTGTCCCCTCCAAACGCCGATTATACGCAAGGGCCTTGCGGCCACACATGCGGGCCCGCATGTGTGGCCGTGTGCCGGCGGGCGCGCTGCCTAGGCGATTGGCAAGGGCAGGTCGGCGGCGCTGAGGCGCTCGCCGACCATGCGCAGGTAGTTCGCCGTCGTAGCCCGAGCCACTTGCTCGAGCGATGCGCCGTGGAGCTCCGCCAGCTTGGCCGCCACCTGGGGAAGCTGCCAGGGCTCCGTCCAGCGCTCCCGCTTCTTCTTGAAGTGCTGTGGATAGGCATCGGTCTCGATGACCAATCGGTCCATCGGCAACCGGCCCGCAACCTCTTGGAGAGCAGGCTCCCGGAGCAGTGGCTTCGCCAGCGACACCATGAACCCGAGGTCCAGCACGGCCTCCGCCAACGCCATGTCCCCTCCGAAGTAGTGCCACGCGCCGCCGACGTCGGTGGCATGCTCCTCGCGTAGCAAACGGACAGTATCGGCATCCGCGTTGCGCGAGTGGACGACCAATGGCAGCCCGAGTTCCTTGGCGATGCGGATCTGGGCACGGAACGCGTCCTGCTGTAGCGGGTGGTCCGGAGAGGCCGGCAGGTAGTCGAGGCCGGTCTCGCTCCAGACGACGACCGCCGGATCGGACGCTGCGGCGCGTAGCTGGGCCTCCCTCGGCCCGTCGATGGGCCCCGTGAGGTCCATCGGATGAAGGCCAACGCCGGCCCGGATAATCGGATGGAGGTGAGCCAAAGCCAGCACGCGAGCGCAGGAGTCCAGCGTCGTGCCCGCTGCTATAATCGCGCCGACGCCTGCGGCGTGAGCTCTGGACAGCAGGCCCTCAATTTCCGCATCGACATACTGGTCCACATGGGTGTGCCCGTCGATGAGAGGGATTGGGGATGTGACCATTTCGGCGGCGATGGCCTGCTGCATGCAGCCATTGTAGTTTAGGTAGACGCGCGGAGTGTCGGTGGGCCTGCGCGACCAATTCAACAGTTTCATGGCGAGCAGCGCCCGGCGGCGGCTTCAGGTCGTCGCAGGCGCTGTCGCTAGCGTTGGCCTTGCATGGGTCGTTGCCCACAGCCTCGATTGGGGCACGCTGGGCGATATCTTCCGCGACTTTCCCGTTGGCCTTGCGCTGCTTAGCTTCGCCCTTGTCCTGGTGGGCTCCGTGCTCCGGGCTTCCCGATGGCACGTCCTCCTTCACCGTGAGCGAGTTTCGTTCTGGCAGGTCTTCCTGACACAGAACACTGGGATAGGCCTGAACAACCTCCTGCCCATTCGAATGGTCAGTGAGCCGGTGCAACTGGTGCTCATCACGAGGCGATACAACGTCCCGTTTCCTACCGCTTTGGCGACGCTGGTGGCGGGCAACGTCATGGATATTTTCGCCACGCTGGGATTGATGGGCCTTGGCGTCATTCTCATCCCGTCGCTTCGCGGCGCCAGCATCCAGCTTGGCGGCTTCGTGGCACTGGCCGTGGTAAGCCTCGGGGTCTTTCTGGTCGCGGCGCGGGGCCTGGGCTCTGTGCCCATCGCCCGGAACATGCGCTTCTTTCAGCAGATGACCATCGCCGTCGGCGTCATGAAGGAGACACCGGGTCGGCTGATTATCTCCTTCATGGCCACAGCGACCTCCTGGGGCATGATGGGCCTCGCGGGCTGGGTGCTGGCCCGGGGCCTCGGGATTGACACTGACCCTGTCACCATGGCCATTGTCCTCGTGGCCGCGACCTTCTTCACGTCGGCGGTGCCCTCGCTGCCCGCCGGGCTGGGCACCTATCACTGGGCCGTTGTCTACACTCTCGGCTTGCTGAACGTAGGACAAGAGGATGCGACGGCTTTCGCCTTCGTGATGCACCTGCTGGTCTTCTTCTCATCGACCGGGATAGCGAGTGTCATGCTCTGGCGGGTCGGGGCGAGAGTACTGCTGGGGCGCCCTGCGCACACGCCGACGCATGTTCCTGCGGGCGCTTCCGAAGAGCACGCCAGCTGACGTGCGTTCTGCCTCCTGGGTCCTCCTCCTCACACTGGCCCTACTAACCCTCGCCGTCGGCTGCTCTGTCTCGCCCACGCCCACGCCCACGCCCACGCCCACGCCCACGCCCACGCCCACGACGTTGGCAGGGAAGCTGGATCCTCGGCCTGAGGGCACGCTGCGGGTGGCCGTTATTGGTGCGGCACCCCATCGTGATCTGCACCAGCTTGTGTCCGAGTGGGCCACGCTTTTCGGGCCGGGGCTTGCCTACAGCCGCCTGTTGCGCTTCGAGGGGGGGCCCGGCATCGAGCAGCCGAGCATGGCCGTGCGGTGCGACCTGTGCGACGAGTGGCGCCGGCTCGACGCGCGGACCTACGAATTTGACGTGGACCCGGCGGCCCGATGGCATGACACAAATAACTTCGCCTCTCGGCCCGTTACGGCCCAGGACGTGGTCTTCAGCCTGGAGCGTTTGCGTACGCGGGGATTCCCTCACGCGGGGCTCCTCGACGCCGTGGATGTGATTCAGTTGGTCAATGACCGCACGGTCCGGCTTCTGCTGCGCTACCCAGACGCTGACTTGCCTCAACGGTTGGCTAGCCCGTACGCCGTCATCATGGCGCCCGAAGCCGTCGGCGCCGACCTGCGCACCGGCCCGGTCGTCGGGTCAGGGCCATGGGTGTATGAGCAAGGCAGGTCCGGCGAGGTCGATCTCGCCGCGTGGCCACGCCACCACCGGCCCTCCGAGCCCGCGGCGAAGGCCATCGAGGCGCTGCCAGTCAATAGCCTTTCGACTGGCGCGGCGCTGCTTGGGACGAACCAAGTGGACGTCGCGCAGGTCCTGGAGCCGGATTGGCCCGGCCTGGAGGCGATGGGGTTCAACTCCGTCGTTGTCATTCGGCAAGGCCAAGGCAGCGTCCTCGCGCTGAACGCTGGCTCTGGGCCCTTTGTGGACGTGGGGGTGCGACGCGCGCTATTTCAGGCACTGGACCCGTGGGCAGCGCTTGATGAGGTCTTCGCGGGGCTGGGCGCGGTCGGTGTCGGCGTTCCGGTGGTCGAGCCATCGTGGCTCCTCGGGCATGAGGCGCTGCGCCTGGGCTTCGACCAACCGGAGGCTGCGGTGGCTGGGCTGCGGGCTGCGAGGGCCAAGGACATCGTCGTGACGTTGCTGATCGCCAACTTCGGCGAAGCGCACGTCCGCCTGGGCGAGACGCTGGCGGACCAGATGACCGACGCCGGCTTTGTGGTGATCACCGAGGTGCTTACGCGGTCCCAGTACTTTTCCCGCGTGTGGCAGGACCGAGAGTTCGAGGCCTTTGTCGGCCCGCTGCCGCCGACTGCGACCACGAACGACTTTCTGCTGGGCTTGGTGCACAGTGACGGACCGCAGTCCATCACCGGCCACGCGGACTCCGAGCTCGATGTGCTGATCGAAGCGCAGTCGATCGAGGCAGACCCGGCCGCGCGAGGCGATTTGGTGCGCCAGATACAAGCGCGCATGCTCGACCAGGCCCTGCTGTTCATGCCGGCGATCGCGGCGGAGCGCTGGGCTTTCAGTGCGCGCGTGCGCGACTTCGCGCCGAGCATGCCCGCGGGCGCAGGGGACTTCTGGCGCGCCGCCGCTGTTGGTGGGCCACCGTAGTGACCAAAAGTTCGTTGACTGCGCCGCGAGCCCCCAAGTACACTCGGCCGTACTTACTGGTGCGCTCCGGATGCACCGCTTGCACGCCAAGCGCATCTCACTCGTAGCGACCGAGTAATACTTCAGTCTCAGGCCAACGCATGGAGGTGACATGGCTAAGCCATTCGCAGTGACCGATGGAGACTTCGCCCAGCAAGTGCTGGAGTCGAGTCTGCCGGTGCTGGTTGACTTCTGGGCCGACTGGTGTGGACCGTGCAAAATGATCGCACCGGTAGTCGAGGAACTGTCGGACGAGTACGACGGCAAGGTGAGCTTCGCAAAGGTTGACGTTGATGCCAACCCGAAGATCGCGATGGACTACGGGATCCGTAGCATTCCGACGCTGCTGGTGATCAAGGATGGCAAGGTGGCCGACCAGATCATCGGTGCCGTGCCGAAGTCGGTCCTCAAGAAGAAGCTTGAGAACATGCTGGCGGGCTAACCCTCGGTAGCGCCACAAAGCGTCTACAATCAACGCCCCGGCGGTACCGCCGGGGCGTTTGCTTTGCCCGCGAACCGTCTTGCGGCAACGAGCAGTCGGTATCGCGTGGGAGTGGATGGGTCCCGGTGGGTCTCGCGGTCTTCAAAACCGTTGCAGGGGCGGTTTCCCGTTCCTGGGTGGGTTCGACCCCCACGCACTCCCGCCACCATAACGGCCTGCTAAACGGGCTTTTA
>CAUYXS010000087.1:0-5695 GCA_963577205.1 Dehalococcoidia bacterium
CCGTGGGTCCCTAGTGTCGGTTCTTTGCCCAACGCTTCGGCAAGCCCGTCGAGCTTGCCCGAGACCTTGCGCAACTGAAACCGGCCCGAGGAGTCGAAGACCGCCAGGCCCGCGCTGTCGTAGCCACGGTACTCCAAGTGCCGTAGTCCATCCAGGATGAGGGGCCCGGCCTGCTGTGGGCCGGTGTAACCGAAAATGCCGCACATTGCATTGAGTAGCCTAGCAGGCGCCAGGTAACGACGAAAAGGATCGCGCCGCCTGCGCCGGCGGCAGGACCAGGATTCCGGACTGTCGCTAGGAGCGCCCGGTGCACGTGTGGAGCCAGGAGTGGCCCGTTTCAGCGAGCAGCGCGTCGGCCTGTGCAGGCCCCCAGGAGCCACGGGCGTAGGTGTGAGGGGCTGTGGCACCAAGCGCCGACCAGGCACCGAGCAGAGGGTCGACGATGTCCCAGGACTCGGCTATCTGATCGCTGCGTATGAAGAGCGAAGCGTCGCCCGCGATGGCGTCTTGCAACAGGCGCTCATATGCCAGTGGGATGCTCTGTTCGCTGAAAGCAGACCCGTAGTGGAATTCCATATCCTGAGGCTGCGTCACCGTGCCGGCATCCGGCACCTTCACCTGGAATCGTAGGTGCACGCCCTCGTCGGGCTGGAGGCATAACCCCAGCAGGTTGGCCTGGAGCTCGTCCGTCGCTCCGGGCAGATCAAAGAGCGCATGGGGCGGACGGCGGAACTGCACGGAGACCTCGGTCGTCTTGGCTGCCATGGCCTTGCCGGAGCGCAGGTAGAAAGGGACACCCTGCCAGCGCCAGTTATCCAAGTAGAGACGTAGCGCGGCGTAGGACGGTGTCATGGAGTCGGTTGCCACGCCCCGCTCAGAGAGGTAGCCCTCGTACTGACCGGCGACGGCGTTGGCGGCGGCCTCTTCGTCAGAGCCCCAACGGCGGACCGCCTGGAGCACCTTCACTTTCTCGTTGCGCAGTGCCGTCGCGGCCATGGATGTGGGCGGCTCCATGGCGACCATCGCCAGGAGCTGCAGCAGGTGGTTCTGCACCATGTCGCGCAACGCACCGGAAGAGTCGTAGTACTCGGCGCGGTTGCCGATATCGACCTCTTCTGCAACCGTTATCTGCACCTGATCTATGTAGTTGCGGTTCCAGATGGGTTCGAAGATGGCGTTGGCGAACCGGAACACCAGTAGGTTCTGCACCGTCTCCTTCCCCAGGTAATGGTCGATGCGCAGCACGTCGTCCTCGGCGAACGACCGGTGCACGATGCGGCCCAGGGAGGCAGCAGAGATGCCATCGTGGCCAAATGGCTTCTCGATGACAACCCTACGGAACCCAGCCGGGGATGCGGTCATCCCCGAGGAGGCCAAGTGGTTCACTGCGGCCTCGTACAACCCGGGCGCGATGGACAGGTAATAGAGGCGATTCGCTTGCGCCTGTCCCGCTTCGATCTCCTGGGAGATCGTGTCGTCTAGGCGGCGGAGGTCTGCCTCATTGGTGAGGTCTCCCTAGACGAACCAGATGCGATTCACGAATTCCTGCCAGGCGTCTTCCTCACAGATGAGGTCCGCGTACTCGCCCATGGAATCCCACATGGAGCGGCAGTAGGTGGCTTGGGTGAACTCTCCGCGGGCGAAGCCCACGACCTTCACGTCGTCGGGGAGCCGGCCCTTGCATTTCAGCGTGAACAGCGCTGGCATCAGCTTGGTGCGCGCCAGGTCGCCGGTGGCTCCGAAGATGACGAGCGTGGTGCTCAAGTCCGCCTCCGCACGGCGTGGCCTCCGAATTGGTTGCGCATGGCCGCCAGCAGCTTGAAGCCGAAGGGGTTCTCCTGGCGGGACCGGAACCGCGCCTGGAGAGCGATGGATATCACCGGGAGGGGCACCGCGAGCTCGATGGATTCCTCAACGGTCCAGCGGCCCTCGCCCGAGTCTTCTACCCATGGCTCGATAGACTCCAGGCCCGGGTCCTCCTCCAGCGCCGTGGCCGTCAGGTCCAACAGCCAAGACCGGATCACGCTCCCGTGGCGCCAGATCTCGGCGATCTGCGCGACGTCAAGGCCAAACTGCTCTTTCGCCTGCAGTAACTCAAAGCCTTCGGCGTACGCCTGCATCATCCCGTACTCGATGCCGTTGTGGACCATCTTTGTGAAATGCCCCGCGCCGGAGGGCCCAACGTGCGAGTAACCGTCCTCGGTGCTCGGGGCCAGAGTCCGGAAGGCGGGCTCGACGTGCGCGACAGCCTCCTCACTCCCGCCCACCATTATGCAGTAGCCCTCGGTGAGGCCCCATACCCCCCCGCTGACACCGGCGTCGATGAAGTGAATCCCTCTCGATTGGAGGTCGTGTCCGCGCCGGATCGAGTCTTTGTAGTTGGAGTTGCCGCCGTCGATGATGACATCCCCGGCATCAAGGACACCGGCCAGCGCCGCGACCGTCGCTTCGGTCGGTGCCCCCGACGGGACCATGATCCAAACAGCGCGAGGTTGCTGGAGCTGGCTCGCGAACTCTTCCACCGAGGCAACGGGAATGAGCCCTCGGTCGCCGAAGGAGCTCCGCGCGTCGGGGTCGCGGTCATAGGCGACTACGTGATGCCCGTTTTCGTGCAGGCGCATGGCCATGTTGCCGCCCATCCGACCGAGACCGACCAATCCAATCTCCATTACTCCCCCCTGTAGGCAGCGCCGGCTGCTTGGTCGGTTTACTCGCAGTTCGCGATCTGAGATGCGAGGTCGTTCATGGTCTTGGCGGGATCGTTACCCACAACCACGCGGGCCACACGCCGGTCTTGGCTCAGCAATGCCCGCAGGTCGCCGTCTGCCTGGGCATCGGCCAGCACCCGGAACGAATAGCTTGTCCCCGGGACGGGCAGCGACTCGTCGCTGGTACAGACAAGCTGGATGAACACGCCAGTATTGGGGCCCGCCTTGTGCAACTGACCCGTCGAATGCAAGTAGCGCGGGCCGTACCCGGCTGCCGCTGCGATGCCGAAGCGCTCCACCGTCGCCCGTCGTACGCGCTCGACGGCTGCGTCCAGTTCCGGCGTCTGCACGAGATACATCTGGAGCGATAGGTAGTCGCCGGGCTTGATCGTCGCCAGCAGCTCGTCGACGCTCAGCGTGTCGTCGGGCGGCGGCAGGGCGCCGTCGCGCTCATAGGCTTGCAGGGCGGCCTGTGCGATGTCCTTGGCGGCCTGGACGTTCGGCTGGTTGAATACGTGAACGCCGATCAGGGCGCCGACCGTGACGGTGGCGAACTCCCAACGATACAACTCTCCCCCGAGGTTATACCGGTCGTCGAGGTCCAACCGAACGACCGGCTTGCCTGCGTCCGCCAGCGCCTTCATGTGCCGGTCGGCGGCCGCGTTGTCGTCACCTGCGAGCCGAATGTAAACGAAGAGGCGATCGTCGTTGTAGGCGGACGGCTGGACGGGCGGCTCGCCCGCGATGGGAATGACTCCCTTGCCGCTCTTACCCAAGCTCTCCGCGATGAGCTGCTCAGTCCAGAGGCCCATCGACGTAACGGAGGGCGACGTCACGATCTCGACCTTGTCGATGCCGTCCTCCGCGAGCCCAGCGATGACGCCCCCGAGCCATGCGCCCGGGTTCTCCGACGTCGAAGGAGCCTCACAGCGAGCGCGCATCACGTCCACGGCGTCCAGGAACTGGCTCACATCCATCCCCATGGCCGCGGCCGGGACGAGGCCGAAGAGCGACAACCCCGAGAAGCGGCCGCCGATGTCAGGTGGATTGAGAAATACCCAGCCGAAGCCTTCATCGCGGGCCATGCCTTCGAGCCTAGTACCGGGATCGGTGATGGCGACGAAGTTCGCTCCCGCGGCTTCGCGGCCGAGCACCTCGTCCACCTTTGCCCGGAAGTGGCGGTAGAAGGACGTGACCTCGACGGTCCCGCCTGACTTGGACGACACAAAGAAGATCGTATGCGCGGGGTCGATGGCGTCGGTCACTCGTTGCACCCACCCCGGCTGCGTGGAGTCGAGCATGATGAACTCGGGGCAGCCGTCGGCAGACCCGAAGACACTGCGGTAGAGCTCCGGCGCGAACGCGCTCCCTCCCATGGCGAGCAGCACCGCGTGCCGGTAGCCGCCGGAGCGTACCTCATCGGCGAACGACTCGAGGGATCCAAGCTGTTTGCGCATGGTGTCGGCCAGGCGGAGCCACCCCAGTCGGTCCGTAATTTCAGTGGGGTCCGGGTCCCACAGTGTGTGATCGTGGGCCCAAATGCGTTCTGCCACGCGGGCGTCGTCGACGCGCTTCAATCCGCGGCTCATGGCAGCGGCCTGCTGCGCGAGCGACGTGACGGGGAGGTCGGCAATCAACGTGGACTTCTCTTTGATGCTCGCCAGCACCGCGTCGTAGGACTTCCCGAATGCCGCGACGCCGTCGGCCAGCAGTTTTGCCGTCACCGCCTGCATGTCCACCCCGGCTTTGGCCAAGGCGGTTAGCGTCGCCTGTGCACCTGCGGCCTCACCGTTCAGCCGTGCCGTTGCGTCGCCATGGTCCAGCACCGCTTCGACGGTCGCATCCGGCATCGTGTTGACGGTATCCGGCCCTATGAGCTCGTCGAAGTAGACGGTGTCCGGAAACGAAGGGTCCTTGGCGCTAGTGCTGGCCCATAGCGGTCGCTGCACACGGGCGCCCCGGGCCGCGAGCGCCTTGAATCGCTCGGAGCTGAAGACCTCGCGGAAGTGGGCGTACGCGAACTGGGCGTTTGCCACGGCAGCCTTGCCGAGGAGCGCGCTGGCGTTGTCCGATCCGGAGGCGGTCAGCCCACGCAGCAACTCGTCCACTGCCGTATCCACGCGGCTGACGAAGAAGGACGCGACGGAAGCGACACCTGATGGATCCCCGCCGCCCGAGACGAACTCCTCGAGCCCGCCGAGGTACGCGTCCATGACCTGCTCGTGGGAATCGAGCGCGAAGATCAACGTGACGTTGACGTTGATCCCCTCAGAGATGAGCTGACGCACCACTGGTACGCCTTCTGGCGTCGCCGGCACCTTGATCATCACGTTGGGGCGTCCGAGGGCCGCGAAGAGGCGACGGCCCTCGCGGATGGAGCCCTCTGTGTCGTGCGAAAGGTGCGGCGGCAGTTCGTACGAGGCGTAGCCGTCGACTCGGCCCGTGTGGTCATAGACGCCGCGCAGGACGTCGGCGGCGCCCTGAATGTCCTCAATGGACAGAATCTCGAAAATCTCAGGGGCCAACTTGCCGGCGGCGATCAACTCACCCAGCGCCTCGTCGTAGTCCGTCGACTCGATGACAGCCCGCTCGAAGATAGTTGGGTTCGACGTGACGCCGGTCACACCCTTGCGGACCAGCTTGTCGAGCTCCCCGGAGGCCAGCAGTCCGCGGCGGATGTTGTCGTACCAGACGGATTGACCGAGCATCTTGGCTTGGAGGATGGCGTTGTCCATTTAGCTTGCTCCCTGCCTCCGCGAGTTCGACAGGTGGCGGGATTCGATGTTCAAGACTTTGCCAAGGCGGCGGGCGTGTCTTTCTTCCCCCGAAAAGACTGCGGAGGTAAACGACGTGACGAGCTCTTGGGCCAGGGCAGACCCGGCGATGCGAGCGCCGATGCACAGCACGTTCATGTCGTCGTGCTCGACGCCTTGGTGAGCCGAATAAGTGTCATGGCACATGGCCGCGCGAACACCAGGGACCTTGTT